>JALSGU010000085.1 GCA_026982575.1 Paracoccaceae bacterium
TCTGCAAGGTCAAGAACGGGCTGGAAGAACGGGATCTGCTGCATCCCAGCATTGACCACCTGCTGGACGAAACCCAGGGCATTATTGTTTATCAGGAACAGGTGATGCAGATCGCGCAGGAAATGGCCGGATATTCATTGGGTGGCGCGGATTTGTTGCGCCGCGCGATGGGTAAAAAGATCGCCGAGGAAATGGCCAAGGAGCGGCCAAAATTTGAAAAAGGTGCGTTTGAAAACGGGGTGGACCGCAAAAAAGCCACACAGGTTTTTGACCTGCTGGAAAAATTCGCGAATTACGGGTTTAACAAATCCCACGCGGCGGCTTATGCGATGGTTTCTTACCAAACCGCGTGGCTAAAGGCCAACCATCCGGTGGAATTCATGGCAGGCGCAATGAATTGTGATCTGCACCTGACGGATAAATTGCACATCTTTTTTGAGGAAATCAAACGGCTGAAAATTGAGGTGATCCCGCCTTGTGTCAACCGTTCCAACGCCGATTTCAGCGTGGCGGATGGTAAAATCGCTTATGCGCTGGGCGGGCTGAAAAACGTTGGCGTAGAGGCCATGCGGATGATCGAGGCCGCGCGGGTTGACGGCCCGTTCAAGGATATTTTCGATTTTGCCAAACGGGTCGATATGAAACGGGTGGGCAAACGCCCGATAGAAATGCTGGCCCGATCCGGCGCGTTTGATTTGCTCGATAGCAATCGGCGCAAGGTGCTTGAATCAGTAAATGCCTTGATGGCCTATTCGGCGGCGTGCCATGACGATAAAAATTCAAGCCAGCACAGCCTGTTTGGCGATGGCGGCGAAGATTTGCCTGTGCCGCGCCTGAACATGCCCGAGGTTTGGCTGGCCACGGAAATGCTGGCGCAAGAACATCAGGCCATCGGGTTTTACCTGTCGGGGCACCCTTTGGATGATTATGTCGGGCCGCTGAAACGGCAGCGGCCTCCGGTGCTGACCTATGGTGAATTGGTGCAAAAATCAGCCGGCATGGCGGCGGTAGTGGCAAAAATTGCCGGCACGGTTTCAGGGGTGCAAACCCGAAAATCAGCGCGCGGCAACCGGTATGCATTTGTGCAATTATCCGACCCTTCAGGTATGTATGAAGTGACCGTATTTTCCGACGTGCTGGAATCCGCCGGTGAATTGCTGAGCGTAGGGCAAAATGTGGTGCTGTCGGTAGAGGCCACAGTGGAGGGCGAGCAGCTGAAACTGTTGGCGCGCGGCGTGATCCCGATTGACAGCGAGGTAGCAGGGGCGGCGGCCAAGGGGCTGACGGTTTTTGTGAATGACGAAGCGGCAATGCCGAGCATGGCGTCTTTGCTGGCGCGCAAAGCTTCGGGGGCGCGCGGCCCGATCAACCTGATATTGCTGGACCCCGACCTGCCCGGTGATGTGGAAATCAGCCTGCCGGGCAATTTTCCGATGAGCCCGCAAGTGAAATCAGCACTAAAAAGCATTGGTGGTGTGGTGACGGTTGAGGAGTTTTAAGTGAATGGCGGCTAACGCGGGCAAACCGGTCATTCGCTGCCGCCCCAAGAATGACCGGTTCTACGCAGTGCCAAGTACCTTTCCTGCCTTAAAAACATTGCAAAGAGGTGCGCAAAGGCAGATACTTCGGCCATGGCAGCGGAAATTGAGTTCTCTTTCAAAGCACTGACGGACACAGCGCGACGGCACATTCGGGTGTTTCAGTTACACCAATTCCTTGACCGTCTTGCCATGGGCCTAACGGTGGCCGTGGTCGCGCTCGCGCTGACGGATCGCGGCATGGACCTTTTCCAGATTTCGCTTCTCTTCGGGGTCTATTCGCTTACAACGATGGCGATGGAACTGCCGTTCGGCGGGTTGGCCGACAACATTGGTCGCAAACCAGTTTTTCTCGCAGCGGTCGTTGCCAGTTTGATTTCGCTAGCGCTTTTTCTGTCATCGAGTGACTTCGCTGTCCTGGCTCTCTCGTTCGCCTTCATCGGGTTTGGGCGTGCTCTGCGGTCAGGCACGCTTGATGCGTGGTTTGTCGAAACGTTCAAGGCCGCTGCGCCAAATGTGGATATCCAACCCGCTCTTGCGAAGGCGCAATGGGCCAATGCCATAGGCCTCGCCTTCGGTGCCATTTTGGGAGGTCTGCTGCCAGACGCGTTCGGCATGACAGCGTTGAAGTATGGGATCAGCGTCTATGACGTATCCTACGCAGCAAGCTTCGCCGTGATGGTCGGCGTGTTGATCTACACCATGTTCGCGATCGCCGAAGAACCTCGTCCGCTGAACCGCAATGCGCTCAGACAAGGCTTCGCCAACGTCCCGTCGGTGATTGCCGAGGCCGGTCTTCTGGCACTAAAGCATCCGACACTTTCACTGCTTCTGGCGGCTCTGGCGCTGTTCCTGATGGCGACAAACCCGGTCGAAGTGATCTGGCCGACATATGCCAAGCCCATGCTGGACGAGGGCTACGCCAACACCGTCATCGGTGCTCTGACGGCGGGCTACTTTTTTGCGATCGCTTTCGGTGCGTCGCTGTCGCCCCATATCAGCCGGATATTCAGGCGTCGCCACGCCGTAGCGCTCGCGGCGATCTTTGCATGTCTCGCGGTCGTTCAGGTCGCCTTGGCGATGCAGGGCGGCATTGCCGGTTTTGTCGGCGTCTTTGTGCTGTATTCCATCATTCTCGGAGCAAGCGAGACACCAGCGAGCAGCATCCTGCATCGCTGTGTGGAGGATCGTCAGAGGTCCACCATGCTGTCGCTACGATCCCTGATACAGCAACTTGGGGCCGCGATAGGGCTGGTCATGGCGGGAGCCCTTGCTGAAATGTACTCGACGCCCTTGGCTTGGATTGTCGGTGCCGTATTTCTGCTCACGGCAATGGCGCTGAGCTTTGTGCTGGCCAAACGATTAGCTGCTGAAGCCGAATAGCTGACGTTCGCGCAGTGTGCAGCATCCTTCACTTTGGGCTCAAAGTAGCCGTAAGGATTTTTAACTGGAGGCTGTCTCAGGGTAGGGCCGTATAAAAATTAGTTTGTCATCCATTGATAATTCCGGCTGAAAAACATAACCGCCCGCAGTGAAATCCTTGATGCCATCAGGGGTTTCGATACGGTTTTGCACGACAAACCGCGCCATCGCACCCCGTGCGCGTTTGGCAAAAAAGCTGACGATTTTATCTTTGCCGTTGCGGGTTTCCATAAATACCGGCGTGATAATGCGGGGTTTGAGCGTGGATGCATCCACGGCGGTAAAATATTCCACCGAGGCGCAATTCAGCAAGAATTCAGCACCGTTTTCAGCGGCCAGTTCATTTAGCGCCAACGCCAGACGATCCCCCCAGTATTGATACAGGTTCTTGCCGCGCGGTGTGGCCAACCGGCTGCCCATTTCCAACCGATAGGGCTGGATCTGGTCCAGTGGGCGCAACAATCCGTAAAGGCCGGACAGTATCCGCAGATGGTTTTGCGCATAGCGCAGCTCGTCGGCATCAAGGCTTGCGGCCTCCAGCCCAAGATAGGTATCACCGTTAAATGCCAAAATAGCCGATTTGATCATTTCCGGCTCCGGAAATTCTGCAAAAGATTTGAAACGATCATGGCTCAGCTTGCCGAGTGGTTGGCTGATCTGCATCAGTTTTTGCAACTCCTCCACGCTCAAAATCCCGGCAACCCTGCTTAGGACGTAAGCATCAGATTGAAATTCAGGCATGGTTGGGGCCTGTTTCGGAATGACCGGAGTTAGATCAAGCTTTTTGGCGGGGGAAATAACAGTAATCATGGGCGGCCTTTGATGGTTTTTGATAATATAGGGGCTGAAACCAACAGAAACAAGCAATGCCAAATTGGCAAGTTTGGCCTTGCTCTGCTCCGTTCCGCTGACAGAAGATAATACCTGTCGTATATGGCCGGTTTCTTAATCCAAAAAGATCTAAGCCTTGCAGCCATTATATTGGAATCAGCGGTTTCGCTGATTCGTTTTGAGGTGGAATGTTTTCGAATTTCTTTGCTGTTCTTATATTCAGGTGAATACAGAGGCTGGGTTTTTGATTATTTAACGCAAAAACA
>JALSGU010000086.1 GCA_026982575.1 Paracoccaceae bacterium
CGGTCACAGCGGCATTTCGGGCACGCCACGGCATGCGTTTGCGCATTGCCACCAAATATCACAACCTTGTGCGCGATTATCTGCGCCAGAACGGCGTGGCGGATTACCAACTGGTGGACAGCCAAGGCGCGACTGAGGGCACCATCAAAAACCTGACCGCCGAGGCAGTGGCCGATATTACATCAACCGGCGCGACGCTGGAAGCAAACCACCTGAAAATATTGCCCGGCAACCCGATTGTAAAAAGCCAAGCTACCTTGTTTGCTTCGCATGGCGCAGATTGGCAAGGTGCCGCAGATGTGGCACGGCAGGAAATTATTAACCAGATAGAGGCCAGAAATGCCTGAGAAGTTGAGTGAAGTTCTGGATTTCATGCAATCGCGCCGGTCGCGCCCTGCCAAAATTCTGACAGGGCCGGTGCCGGAACACAGCGAAATAGAACAGCTTTTGCAAATGGCGGCCCGTTCGCCCGACCATAAAAAGCTGGAACCATGGCGGTTTATTGTGCTGGAAAAACCGGCAATGCCAAGGCTGGCGGAATTGGCCGTGCAAACTGCCACCAAGCTGGGCAAGCCACCCGAAAAAATTGAAAAGTTCCGTCAGCAATTCGCCAATGCAGAATTGGTGATTGCTGTTGTTGTTACGCCAATTGACCATCCGGATGTGCCAGAGGTTGAACAGGTTTTATCAGCAGGCGCGGTGTGTCTGGCGCTGTTGAACGCGGCTTTGGCCAGCGGTTGGGGCGCAAACTGGCTAACCGGCCCGATGGCGTTTGATGCTGGGTTTTTGCAATCCGGCCTTGGGGTGAAGCCCCCCGAATTTGTCGCGGGGTTTATCCATATCGGCACCGCCAAAAGCATTCCGCCCGATCGGCCCCGCCCTGATATGGTGGTCAAAACCACTTGGGTTAACGGCTGATGCTGGCTGATTTTGGCAAGGCCGTGGCGCAATTTCGCGACCCGAAATTTACCAAAACCCTGCTTAAATCGCTTTTTATCACCGGATTAGCGTTGTTTTTAAGCCTGTTTCCGTTCTATTGGATGCTTGCCATCATCCTGCCGGAATCCCTGACCATTCCTTTTATCGGCACATTTTACCCCGAGGCATGGCTAGGTGGCATCACCATCGGATTTGCGGTATTTGCCATGATTTTCCTGATGTTTCCCATCGCCTTTCTGGTGATCGGGATTTTTCTGGATGACATTGCCGAGGCCGTTGAAAATAAACATTATCCGCATCTGCCAAAGGTGCCGCATCTGCGCATTCGCGAAATCATCGGTGATGCCATAAAGCTGTTTTTTGTGATGATATTTGCCAATATCGTGGCGATCATCATTTATTTTGCTATCCCGCCGCTGGCGCCGTTTATCTTTTATATTGTAAACGGATTCCTGCTGGGCCGTGAATATTTCCAGATGGTTGCCATGCGGCGTTTGGGCGAAAAAGCCGCCACAAAAATGCGCAAGAAATTCAGGGTGCAAATCTGGCTTGCGGGCATATTAATGGCGCTGCCCTTGTCGATTCCGGTTATCAATATTCTGGTGCCGGTGCTGGGGGTTGCGACCTTTACCCATATGTTTCACCGCCTGTCGGCGCGGGGTTAATACCGGCCCCACATGTCGATATCGTCAATGGTCAGAATGCCGGAATTGATAAACCAGACCAGCGGTATCCAAAGTATAACTGAAACGATTGTGACCCAAAGCATCTTTTTGCCGATCATCGGGTTAATCGGTGCCGATCCAGGCGTGCCTGGCACCCGGTGGCCGTCTTCGGTTTGGGATTTTTGGCGCATCGGCAATGCGATAAACAGCAACATAAACCAGATAACTGCCAATAATACGAGCGCGGATGTTACGGCCATGTTTGTTCCAGTTCCGTCAGGGTTCCATAAAAATCTTTGGGGTGTAAAAACACCACCGGTTTGCCATGGGCGCCGGTTTTGATATCACCCAGAACCCTTGCGCCACTTGCCACCAGATGGTCGCGCGCCGCGACAATGTCTTTGACCTCATAACATATATGATGAATGCCGCCCGCAGGGTTTTTGGCCAGAAATCCGGTAATAGGACTGTTTTCGCCTAAAGGGTATAACAGCTCGATCTTGGTGTTGGGCAGGGTGATAAACACCACCGTGACCCCGTGATCGGGTTCATCCTGTTTGGGGCCGACATCAGCGCCAAGCGTGTCACGATAGGTGGCAATCGCGGCGTCAAGGTCCGGCACGGCAATGGCAACGTGGTTAAGGCGACCGATCATTTCAGGCTCCGGCTTGGGTTGGATAGGGGATAGAGTTTTAAGCGGCGGAATGCAAACGTTATAGATGTCGCAGGTCAGCGGCTGTGTCGACATCTTGCAGGGTTTGCGCCAACCCGAAACTGGCAGTGCCAAGGGTTTGCAGGCTGTCTTGCAGGGCATAGGCCGTGGACCAGCGCACCTGTTTGAACAGGTTCCTGGGCAATCTGCCGCCTGATTTTGCCCCGACCAGCCAGAATCCCCCGTCTGTGGCAGGGCCAAAAACCATGTCTTTTGCGCCAAGCTGTTGAAACGCTGCATGGATGATTTTCGGGGTAATTGCCGGAATATCGCTGCCAATAATCATCACCGGCCCGTTGCTTGCAGTTTCAAGCACCCGTTTCATGCGCGCCCCCAGATCCCCCCGTCCTTGTGGTATGCGGGAAAGCTGGTTTGGCCATACGCGGCTGTGCAAAGCAATATCGGGCGAGACCGCCAGAATAACCTGCCAGCGCGGGTCAGGCCCAAGATTGCGCAAAAGACGGCCGGTTTGGTGGCGATACCACCACGCAGCGTTAGTGGCGCCGATGTTGCGGCCAAGGCGGGTTTTGACCCGCCCCGCCACGGGCTGTTTCAGCATGACAATCAGCCGCTGTTGTTTCATGCGAAATAGTCTTGCAGAACCCGCGTGTATATTTGCTTGAGTTGTTCGATTTGTGCAATTGGCACCCGTTCATTTACCTGATGCATGGTTTTTCCGACAAGTCCGAATTCGACCACAGGGCAATGATGTTGCACAAATCGTGCATCGGATGTGCCCCCCGATGTGGATAATTCAGGGGTTACGCCGGTTTCGGTCTGCACCGCATTTGCGACCAGATCGCTTAGCTCTCCGGGTTGGGTGATAAAGCTTTGGCCCGACACCTTGATGCTGCGGCTGATTTCAACGCCGGTGGCAGCAGAAACCTCAGCCGCGATTCCGGCCAGCAGCGCAGCCAGATCATCGGAATGATGCGCATCGTTAAACCGGATGTTTACCGTGGCCTTGCAGCTTGCGGGAATAACATTTGTGGCAGGGTTGCCCGTGTCAAATGTTACCACCGCCAAGGTCGAGGCATCAAAATGTTCGGTGCCTTGGTCCAGTTCCAGATTAACCAGTTTATCTACCAGCGCGGCCATGGCATGCACAGGGTTTTTGGCGCGGTGCGGATAGGCCGAATGGCCCTGCACACCAAGGGCGGTAAAAAACACAGTCATCGACCCGCGCCGCCCGATTTTTATCATATCGCCCATGCTATTCGGGCAGGTTGGTTCGCCAACCAGACAATGATCCATGCGCTGGTTGTTTTCCTGCATCCAGTCCAGCAAAGCCACGGTGCCATCGGTGGCGTCTGCTTCCTCATCGCCGGTGATGGCCAGCACAATCGAGCCATCGGGGGGGGTATCTTTTACAAAATCAATCGCCGCCGCTGCAAAAGCCGCCACGCCCGATTTCATGTCGGTGGCCCCGCGCCCATACATAATGCCGTCAATGATTTTGGCCCCGAACGGGTCTTGGCTCCAATCGTCAATATTGCCCACCGGCACCACATCGGTATGGCCGTTAAAGCCGAATGTGCGGCCATTTGCGCCTGCGCCCCAGCGGGCAAACAGATTGCAAATACCGCCGCGATCAACCCGCGTGGTTTGAAACCCCGCATCCGATAACAGCGCATCCAGCAACGGAATCGCGCCGCCATCTTCGGGCGTTACCGATTTGCAGCGGATCAGATCCGCCGTCAATTTTACCGCATCAACCGACATCGAAAAACGGTGA
>JALSGU010000087.1 GCA_026982575.1 Paracoccaceae bacterium
GGGGATGGCAATTACCAATGGGTTGATTTTGTCGATTTTCTGAAAACCTATGAACGCGCCTGCGAGGTGCTGAAAACCCCTGAGGATTTCAAACGTCTGGTCGAGGCAGTATTGGCTGAATCCGCCAGCCACGGCGTGGTTTACACGGAATTATTTCTGGCCCCCGATTTTTGTGGTGGCGGTGACCTGATCGCATGGAAAGAATATCTGGCGGCGATGTCCGAGGGTGCGATCGCTGCTAAAAATACCAGCGGCATCGAGGCGCGTTTTATCGCCACCTGTGTGCGGCATCTGGGGGCGGATCAGGCTAAAATCACCTCAAAAGTTTCTGCCGAAACTGCAGGCGGGTTATTAACCGGCTGGGGTATGGGCGGTGACGAGGCATTTGGCGAACCGGCTGATTTCACCTATGCGTTTGAGCAGGCCGCCGAGGCAGGGCTTGGTATTACGTCGCATGCTGGCGAAGTTTGCGGGCCGCAATCCGTGCGCGACACGCTGGATGCTTTGCCAATTAGCCGGATCGGCCACGGGGTGCGCAGCATTGACGACCCTGATCTGGTGGCGCGATTGGTTGAAAACAACATTGTTCTGGAGGTTAATCCCGGATCAAATATTTCGCTTTCACTGTTCAAAAACCTGAAAGAACACCCGATTTCGGCTTTGCGCGATGCAGGGGTCAAAATTACGGTTTCAACCGATGATCCACCGTATTTTCACACAGATATGACCAAAGAATACACCAACCTGCACCAGGAATTGGGCTGGGAAACCAAAGATTTTAATGCCATAAACCAAACGGCAATGCAGGCGGCTTTTTGTGATGACATAACCCGCAACGCAATATTAAAGAAATTTGAAGGAGCATAAAATGGACCAACATTTTACTTTGGTTGACCACCCGCTGGTGCAACATAAACTGACCAAAATGCGCGAAAAATCCACTTCCTCGGCGGTGTTCCGGCAGCTTTTGCGCGAAATCAGCCATTTGCTGGCTTATGAGGTCACGCGCGGCTTGCCCATGACCACAACCCCGATCGAAACCCCGATGGAAGCCATGGAAGCCCCTGTTCTAAAAGGTAAAAAACTGGCTTTGGTGTCTATTTTGCGGGCCGGAAACGGCTTGCTTGACGGGGTGCTTGAACTTATTCCGTCAGCGCGGGTCGGGTTTGTTGGGTTATATCGTGACGAAAAAACCCTGCAACCGGTGCAATATTATTTCAAGGTTCCCAAGGATCTTGATCAACGGGTGGTGATTGCGGTTGACCCGATGCTGGCAACCGGCAATTCATCTGTGGCGGCGATTGATTTATTAAAAGAAGCCGGCGCTAAAGATATCCGGTTTTTGTGCCTTTTGGCCGCGCCCGAAGGCGTTGCGCGCATGAAAGAAGCCCACCCGGATGTGGCCATTGTGTCAGCGGCGCTGGATCGGCAGCTTAGCGATATTGGCTATATCTTGCCCGGGCTTGGCGATGCCGGTGACCGGATGTTTGGCACCAAATAACCGGATTGGGCTATAGGGCGTCCAAACGCAGTTTTGCGATCTGATGCACTTGGTTCAACGCCTCGCGGAATTCCTGTTCAGGGGAATTGTCTATTCTTGAACGAAAGTTTTCCAGAATTTCAGCGCGGTGGCGGCCTTTGACTGCCAGAATATACGGAAAACCGAATTTGGCCTTATAGCTATCATTCAGCTGCGAAAATTCGGCAAATTCGGCCTCGGTGCATGCATCCAGCCCTGCACCGGCTTGTTCGGAGGTGCTTTCAGCCGTTAGCGTGCCGGATTTGGCCAGTTTTCCGGCCAGATCTGGGTGGGCGCGTAGTAATTTCAGCTGCGCGTCATGGCCCGCATCTTCGACCACTTGCCGCATTTTTACCGAAAGATCCCCGATACCAGCGCCAAACGCGGCCTCGGCCACCCAAGGTGAATGTTCATAAATGCCGCCATATATTTCGACAAATTTGGCTTTTATATCATCTAGTTTTCGCATCACATTCCCGTCAAAAACCGCTTTCCGCCGTGCAAAACCGGCGTTACACTTTGGCTGTAACAAATCAGGTGGGATAATGGAATCAATTTTACAAGAATGGATAAATTTGTTTGTCCGCTGGGCGCATATCATTGCGGCGATAGGCTGGATCGGGTCTTCGTTTTATTTTATGTGGCTGGATGCATCACTGAAAAAGCGCAAAGGTCTGCCAAAAGGCGCCAAAGGCGATAGCTGGTCCGTGCATGGCGGCGGGTTTTACCATGTTGTGAAATACCAGATCGCGCCTGACGAAATGCCCGAAGCCCTGAAATGGTTCAAATGGGAAAGCTATACCACATGGCTAACCGGGTTTTTGATGCTGGTGGTGGTCTATTACTGGGGCGCCAAGGGGCTTTTGATTGATCGAGAGGTGCTGGACCTGCCGGTTTGGGAGGCCATTTTTATATCGGTAATGTCATTGGCACTGGCGTGGGTCTTTTATGATGCCCTGTGCAAATCCCCTTTGCGAAAATCCCCCATTCTGGTGTTTCTTGTATTGTTTATTGCCATTGTTGCGGCTTCTTGGGGGTTTCAGCAGGTGTTTTCGGCCCGTGCTGCGTGGCTGCATACCGGCGCGATTATTGCGACAATGATGACCGGTAATGTGTTTTTGGTGATCATCCCCAATACCAAAGTAGTCGTGGATGATCTGAAGGCCGGGCGCACGCCCGATGGGCGCTATGGAGAGATTGCGAAATTGCGGTCTACCCATAATAATTATCTGACCTTGCCGGTGGTTTTGATGATGATTTCAAACCATTACCCGATTGCATTTGGTCACCCTTATGCATGGGTTATGGTGGCGATGGTGTTGGTGATCGGTGTTGTTGTGCGGGTGTTTTACAACATGCACGAGGCCGGTATTCATGGCAAAGCCCTGTATTGGCAATGGCCGGTTGTTACGGGTATGGTTGTTGCGCTGATCGGGTTTTCCACTTGGCGTCCCGATCAGGTAGAGGTTGAATATTATCCGGTCGAAGCCTTGGAAATAGTTGCTAATAATTGCACGATTTGTCATTCGGCCACCCCGACAAACGAATTCTTTGATGATGCGCCAGGGGGGGTTAAATTTGATACGCTTGACCAGATCCGCGCCCATAGCGCAAAAATAATGTCGCAATCGGTGCTGTCCAATGCCATGCCGCTTGGCAATGAAACAGGCATGACCCCAGAGGACCGCGCCTTGTTGGGATCATGGTTGCGCGCCGGCGCGCCGAGCGAATAATGGCAACATTGCTGGTCAAAAATGCTGATATTCTGGTCACGATGGACCAGACACGCCGCGAAATATCCGGTGATATATTTGTCCGTGATGGCGTGATTGAAGCGGTGGGGGTAACGCCGCAAATCGCTGATGAAATTGTTAACGCAAAAGGCTGTGTGGTGACGCCGGGCCTGGTCAACACCCATCATCATTTGTATCAGACCCTGACCAAAGCCGTGCCGGGCGGCCAAGACGCATTGTTATTCGGCTGGCTGCAAACCCTGTATCCGATCTGGGGGAAAATGGGGCCGGAACATATGTTTGTCTCGGCCCAGATTGGCTTGGCGGAACTGGCGCTTTCGGGCTGCACGATGTCATCCGATCATTTATATCTGTTTCCCAACGGCGTGCGGCTGGAAGACACGATCGAGGCCGCGCAAACCATTGGCATGCGGTTCCACCCGACGCGTGGCGCCATGAGCATTGGCGAGAGCGATGGCGGATTGCCACCTGATAGCCTTGTTGAGCGCGAATCCGATATTCTAAAAGACAGCATCCGGCTGATTGATACGCACCATGATGCCAGCGACGGGTCGATGCTGCGCATTGGTTTGGCGCCTTGTTCACCATTTTCCGTTAGCCGAGAATTGATGCGCGATGCAGCGATATTGGCGCGTGACAAAGGCGTGATGCTGCACACCCATCTGGCTGAAAACGACGAAGATATTGCCTATAGCCTTGAAAAATTCGGCTGTCGCCCGGGGCAATATGCCGAAGATCTGGGCTGGGTGGGCCAAGACGTGTGGCATGCCCATTGTGT
>JALSGU010000088.1 GCA_026982575.1 Paracoccaceae bacterium
TATGCCGAATGCCGGTTTTTGCGGGCGGTTTATGTGGGCGATACCTTGCGGGCAAGATCCGAAATTATTGGCATAAAGCAAAATTCAAATGGCAAAAGCGGGGTTGTCTGGCTGCGCAGCACGGGGCTGAACCAGCGTAATGAAACCGTGCTGGAATATGTGCGCTGGGTGATGGTGCGCAAAAATAATCTGGATGCAGCGGCACCTGAAACCGTTATTCCGGAACTTGCCCAGACTGTTGCGGCCAATGATTTAACCCAGCCCGAGGGGCTGGATTTTGGCAATTACGATTTCACGCTGGCGGGCGAAAAACACCGGTTTGACGATTATGAAATCGGCGAAAAAATCGATCATATTGATGGGGTAACCCTGACGGAATCCGAACATATGATGGCCACGCGGTTGTGGCAGAACACCGCAAAAGTGCATTTTGACACCAGCCAGCGCCCTGATGCGCGGCGGCTGATTTATGGCGGGCATATTATTTCTATGGCCCGCGCGCTTTCATTTAACGGGCTGGCCAATGCGCAGATGGTTTTGGCGATCAATGCCGGCAGCCACGCCAACCCGTGTTTTGCAGATGATACGGTTTGGGCGTGGTCCGAAGTGCTGGACAAAACTGAAATCGACGGCATGGGCGCATTGCGCTTGCGGCTAGTGGCGGTGAACAGCAATCAGAATAAATTTGAAATACATAATTCCGAAGGTAAATATCTGGATCATATCTTGCTGGATCTGGATTTCTGGGCAGCTATTCCATTATAAAGAAAGATAAATATGCGTAAAATTATTTGTATAGGCCATCAAAAAACCGGCACGACCTCTATTGCAACGGCGCTGGAGTATCTGGGATATAAAGTAGGTAACCCTCATAAGAAATTGCGCACAGATATGAATTGGCGCGCGCCAAACCACCGAGAGCAGTTGAAAAATATCACCATTGATGTTTTGGCGCAAAACGATGCGATCGAAGATACCCCTTGCGCCCATTTCCACAAAGAACTGGATGAAGCTTTTCCTGGATCAAAGTTTATTCTAACGCAGCGTGACACTGATAACTGGATACGCAGTTTCCGCAATTTTTTCAGTAATAAATTCAACCCTTTTCAGAAGTGGATGTATGGCGTTGATCAGTTAAAAGGTAATGAAGAAGCTATCTGCCGTATTTATGAAGACAAAAACCAAGAGATGATCGACTATTTCAAAGACCGGCCCGACGATTTTTTGATCCTTGATCTCGAAAAAGGCGATGGTTGGCTAAAGCTGGTGACATTCCTGGGAGACGATTTTTTGAAACCCTTCCCCCATGCCAACAAAGCCCAGAAAGGCTGGCATTCAAATACCAACCGTAAACGCCGGAATACGATACTTCGATATTTTTATGTGATCACAATAATTGTATTGATGATTGTCTGGATATACCAAATCACATAAAGCCGGTTTTGGTTAAGATGAATATGCGCATTTTTGTGATCACTAGGAAAAAATTTGTGATCACGAAAAAGAATAAATGCTTGCAGGTAAATAGATTATCGCAGTTTCACTTGCTCTAAACCTTTGATTTGGTAAGGTTGTCCACAAATCCATAGCCTAAGGACCGAAATATGGCAGATGTAAACCGTGGTGATCGCCCGCTTTCGCCGCATTTATCGATTTATCGTCCGATGTATACCATGATACTATCCATCACCCACCGCATTACCGGCGTTGGGCTTAGCCTTGGTATTGTGTTGGTTACATGGTGGTTTCTGGCATTGGCCATTGGCGAGAAATATTTTGCATTTGCCGATGCGGTGTTAACATCGGTATTTGGCGGCTTGATCATGATCGCCTCGCTTTGGGCTTTGATGTTTCATCTTTGCAACGGCATCCGGCATTTATTCTGGGATGCGGGATACGGATTTGAATTGCAAACCGCGTGGCGTTCGGGCTTGGCGGTAATTGCCGGTTCGATCATTTTGACAATTCTGGTTGTTGCAATTTCAATGGGGGCAAGCTGATGTCGTATCAAACAGACCGGCAACGGGTTAGCGGGCTTGGTTCTGCCAAAGACGGCACCCATGAATGGATCGGACAGCGGATTTCAGCGATTGCGCTGGTGCCGCTGGTGATTCTGTTTGTCTTGCCGCTGGCGATCAATCTTGGCAAAGATTTCGAAACCGTGCGCCTTGCATATGGCCATCCGTTTAACGCCATTGTCGGGATATTGTTTTTCATCACTGTCTCGATGCACCTGAAACACGGGCTGCAAGAGGTCATCGTGGATTATATCCATGGCAAGAAAAAGCTGGTTCTGGCATTGCTGGCCAATACCGCATTTTCGACCATTCTGGGTGTCACCGGTGTTTTTTCAATCGCTAAAATCGCCTTTGGCGGCTGAGTTAGGAATAAAAGATGGCTGCATATGAAATTACCGACCACTATTATGATGTGGTTGTTGTTGGTGCTGGTGGTGCGGGTTTGCGCGCCACATTGGGCATGGCCGAACAAGGGCTGAAAACCGCTTGTGTTACCAAGGTTTTCCCGACCCGTTCCCACACGGTGGCCGCACAGGGCGGCATTGCTGCCAGCCTTGCCAATATGGGGCCGGATAACTGGAAATGGCACATGTATGACACTGTCAAAGGGTCAGACTGGCTGGGCGATATGGACGCGATGGAATATCTGGTCCGCGAAGCCCCCAAAGCGGTTTATGAACTGGAACATTACGGGGTGCCGTTTTCCCGCACCGAGGAAGGCAAAATCTATCAGCGCCCCTTTGGTGGCCACACAACGGAATATGGCGAAGGCCCCCCCGTGCAGCGCACTTGTGCCGCGGCCGATCGCACCGGCCATGCCATGTTGCATACGCTTTACGGGCAGTCGCTGAAAAACAATGCTGAATTTTTCATTGAATATTTTGCCATTGATCTGATCAAATCCGAGGATGGTGAAATTCAGGGCCTGCTGGCATGGAAGCTGGACGATGGCACCCTGCACAGGTTCAACGCCAAAATGACAGTGCTGGCCACGGGCGGTTACGGGCGCGCGTATTTCAGCGCTACATCCGCCCATACCTGCACCGGCGATGGCGGCGGCATGGTGGCGCGCCAGGGCCTGCCCCTGCAAGACATGGAATTTGTGCAATTCCACCCGACCGGCATTTACGGGGCCGGCATGTTAATTACCGAAGGCGCGCGCGGCGAAGGCGGATACCTGACCAATTCCGAGGGCGAGCGTTATATGGAACGCTACGCGCCAACCTACAAAGATCTGGCATCGCGTGATGTGGTATCGCGTTGTTCCACCATTGAAATCCGCGAAGGCCGCGGCGTTGGCCCGAACAAAGACCATGTTTATCTGAACCTGCAGCATTTACCGGCCGAGGCCTTGGCCGAACGTCTGCCCGGCATTTCTGAATCCGCAAAAGTATTTGCCGGTGTTGACGTTACCAAAGAACCGATTCCGGTGCTGCCAACCGTGCATTACAATATGGGTGGCATTCCAACCAATTATTGGGGCGAGGTGCTGAACCCGACAGCCGACGATCATGACCGCATCCAGCCCGGCCTGATGGCCGTTGGCGAGGCGGGCTGTGCAAGTGTGCATGGTGCCAACCGTCTTGGGTCAAATTCATTGATTGATCTGGTGGTATTTGGCCGCGCAGCAGCGATCAGGGCTGGCAAAATCGTTGATCCTGAATCCGCCATTCCCCCGACCAATCAGGCATCCACCGATTCGGCGCTGGAGCGTTTTGACCGTATGCGCCACATGAGCGGTAGCATCGGCACAGCGGAACTCCGCTTGAAAATGCAAAAAACCATGCAGGATGACGCGGCGGTGTTCCGCACATCTGAAAGCCTGTCCGAGGGTTGCAAACGCATGGATACGGTTGCGGCCATGATGGGGGATTTGAACGTCAGCGATCGCTCGATGATCTGGAATTCCGACCTTATGGAGACGCTGGAGCTGGCAAATCTGATGCCAAACGCGCTGGCCACCATTGTTTCGGCCGAGGCCAGAAAAGAAAGCCGTGGCGCCCACGCCCATGAGGATTTCCCCGATCG
>JALSGU010000089.1 GCA_026982575.1 Paracoccaceae bacterium
CAACAACAGGCCCTCGTGAATGATGCGCTGTTGATTGACAAAGGACTAGACCAATGACCGATATTCGTGTGCCAACCCTTGGCGAATCCGTAACCGAAGCAACTGTCGCCACATGGTTCAAAGCCCCTGGCGATGCCGTAGCGGTGGATGAAATGCTGTGCGAGCTGGAAACCGACAAAGTAACCGTGGAGGTGCCTTCGCCGGTTGCCGGTGTCATGGGCGAAATCATCGCAGCCGAAGGCGAAACCGTTGGCGTTGATGCCCTGCTGGCCACCCTTGTTGAAGGCGAAGGCGCAGCAGCCAAAGCAACGGCCCCGACCAAAGCACCAACCGAAACCAAAGCACCCGCCGCTGCATCACCATCAGCGAAAGATGTCGAGGATGCCCCGTCAGCCAAGAAAATCATGGCCGAAAAAGGCATTGACCCCGCAAGCGTTAAGGGTTCTGGCCGCGACGGGCGCATCATGAAAGAAGATGTGGCCAATGTTAGCAAAGCCGCACCAGCACCAGCCGCCGCCGCCCCGCGCGCGCCGGTTTCGGCTGATGATGCCAGCCGCGAAGAACGGGTAAAAATGACCCGCCTGCGCCAGACCATCGCGCGGCGCTTGAAAGAAGCCCAAAACACTGCCGCCATGCTAACCACCTATAACGAGGTGGATATGAGCGCGATTATGGATTTGCGCAAGGAATACAAAGATCTGTTCCTGAAAAAACATGGCGTCAAACTGGGGTTCATGAGCTTTTTCACCAAGGCCTGTGTGCATGCCCTGCACGAGGTTCCCGAGGTGAATGCGGAAATCGACGGCACCGATATTGTTTATAAAAATTACGTGCATATGGGCGTGGCAGCAGGCACGCCAACCGGCCTTGTGGTGCCGGTTATTCGCGATGCTGACCAGATGTCTTTTGCGGATATCGAGAAAAAGATCGCTGAATTGGGCGGACGGGCGCGCGATGGCAAACTATCAATGGCCGAAATGATGGGCGGTTCGTTTACCATCTCTAATGGGGGTGTTTACGGGTCGTTGATGTCCTCGCCCATTCTGAATCCGCCGCAATCTGGCATTTTAGGCATGCATAAAATTCAGGAACGTGCTGTGGTGGTGAATGGTGAAATTGTCATCCGCCCGATGATGTATCTGGCACTGTCCTATGATCACCGTGTGGTCGATGGCAAAGGTGCTGTGACGTTCCTTGTGCGGGTAAAAGAAGCGCTTGAGGATCCGCGGCGTTTGTTGATGGATTTGTAATCGTAGGGTGGGTGCTTCCACCCACCACTTTTGCAACGGTGCGTGGAGACCACGCACCCTACGGGAAAAATATGATCAAATTTGACCATATCGCTATTGGCTGCACGACCCTGCAAGCGGGGGCGCACTATGTTGAAAAACATACCGGCCTGACTATGCCTATGGGGGGTGAACACCCCAATATGGGCACCCATAATCTGGTCATGGCCACGGGGTTGGATACGTTTCTTGAGGTAATCGCGATTAACCCCGCTGCCGCCCGCCCTGCGCATCCGCGCTGGTTTGGTTTGGATGATTTTAGCGGCGCGCCCCGCCCGCTGGCATGGGTTTGCAATTCCGATGATCTGGATGGTGATCTTGAAATCGCGCGTGGTCTTGGCATTGATCTTGGCCAACCAACCACCCAAACCCGCGGTGATATGACATGGCGGTTTGCTGTTCGCCCTGATGGAAAAATCCCGCTGGGGGGCATTGCGCCAATGCTGATGCAATGGCCAAAAATGCCCCTGCATCCGGCCAGCAAAATGGTTGATTTCGGGGTCCGCAGCGAGGTGTCGATTGAAACGCCAAAGGCTGAATTATTAACCGGATTGCTGGCGGCACTGGGGGCAAAACACATGCCGCTTACTGTCTCGCAATCCCCCGATACAACACTAAGCTTTACTTTGAACTTGCCCGGAACCGGGCAGGTCGTGTTATAAAACAGATAATTGGACATAAGGAAAAACCCAATGGCAAATTATGACGTTATTATCATCGGCGGCGGCCCTGGCGGCTATGTTTGTGCGATCCGATGTGCGCAGCTGGGCCTGAAAGTTGCCTGTGTTGAGGGGCGCGGCGCGCTTGGCGGCACCTGTTTGAATGTTGGCTGTATTCCGTCAAAGGCATTGCTGCATGCCTCGCACTCCTATCACGAAGCCCACACTAATTTTGAGAAAATGGGCCTGATGGGCGGCAAGCCAAAGGTCGATCTGGGCAAGATGATGGAATATAAACAATCGGTGATTGACGGCAATACATCTGGCATCGAATTTCTGTTCAAGAAAAACAAAGTTGATTATATTCAGGGCTGGGGAAAAATCACCGGCAAGGGCGAGGTCTCGGTTGGCGATGATAAACATACCGCCAAAAATATCGTGATCGCGACCGGTTCGGAACCAAGCAGCCTGAAAGGTGTCGAGGTTGACGAAAAAGTTGTGGTTTCTTCAACCGGCGCGCTGGCGCTTACCAAAATTCCAAAAAGCATGGTGGTGATTGGTGCGGGGGTGATCGGGCTGGAAATGGGTTCGGTTTATGCGCGGCTTGGCACGCAGGTAACGGTGGTGGAATATCTGGATCATATCACACCCGGCATGGACGCTGAGCTTAGCAAAACCTTGCTCCGCAGCCTTAAAAAACAGGGGTTGAAATTTATTCTGGGCGCGGCTGTGTCAGGCGTTAAAGCCACCAAAACCAAAGCCAAGGTTAGCTATAAAATTCTGAAAAAAGATACCGAGGCCGAGCTGGAGGCCGACATTGTGCTGCTGGCAACCGGCCGCAATCCCTTTACGGACGGGCTGGGTCTGGAAGAGGCGGGCGTGGAAATGGAGCCACGCGGACAGGTTAAAACTAAGAATTGGCAAACAAATGTTGAAGGCATTTATGCCATTGGCGATGTCATCACCGGCCCGATGCTGGCCCATAAAGCCGAAGAAGAAGGCATCGCCGTGGCCGAAACCATTGCAGGGCAGGCGGGGCATGTGAATTACGCCGTGATCCCCGGGGTGATTTATACAACCCCCGAGGTTGCCAGCGTTGGCCTGACCGAAGAAGCCCTGAAAGAACAAGGCCATAGCTATAAGGTTGGTAAATTTACCTTTATGGGCAATGCCCGCGCCAAAGCGGTTTTTGCAGGCGAAGGTTTTGTGAAAATTCTGGCGGATAAAGATACCGATCGCATCTTGGGCTGCCATTTGATTGGCCCTTATGCAGGTGAATTGATCCACGAGGTTTGCGTGGCAATGGAATTTGGTGCATCAGCCGAAGATCTGGCCCGCACCTGCCACGCGCATCCGACTTTTTCAGAAGCAATGCGCGAGGCCGCGCTGGCCTGTGGTGACGGGGCAATTCATAGCTAATAAATTGACTTTATCCCCCTGGGTTGCAAGTATTGAGCTTTGCACGCGGGGGTTTGATGGAATTTATTTTATTGCTAATAGCTGTAGCTGTCGTGTGGATCATCTGGACAAGTTTTGATCCACCAACTCCAAGCCAGCGCCACAGGTTAAAGCCAAAGATTCGCTATACTAACAGGCGTAAACCACAAAGCGATTGGAACCCATATTCTGACCGAAAGCCACGTAGTGAAAACTTACCGCCTATCCCTGCAGATCTTAGGTTGCAGGGTAAAGCATATATCATTGACGGCGATACAATCCGTATTGGCAAAACAAAAATTCGTCTCGCCGGAATTGATGCGCCAGAAATTGACATGCCATATGGTCAAAAATCAAAATGGGCGATGGTTGCAATTTGCAAAGGTCAGGTTATTACCGCAGAACTTGACGGCGAAAGATCATATGACCGCTTGGTTGGCACATGCTATTTGCCAGATGGTCGTGATATTGGCGCTGAAATAATCAAGGAAGGTTTGGCATTGGATTTACCACACTTTTCCGATGGGAAATACCGGCAATTTGAGCCTGAAGGCGCACGACGACGGTTAGGTTATGGGAAGTTTGGCCATTCTTCGATTAACCACAATAAATACACCTGTTAAAATAGGCCGCTCTTTTTGCAAAAA
>JALSGU010000090.1 GCA_026982575.1 Paracoccaceae bacterium
CGCTCCAAACCGATTGCCGGATTTATTGCGGGTCTTACCGCGCCTCCGGGCCGTCGTATGGGCCATGCGGGCGCAATTGTGGCCGGCGGCAAAGGCGGTGCCGAAGACAAGATCGAGGCCATGAAAGCTGCCGGTTTTGTGGTGGCCGAAAGCCCCGCAGGGCTTGGCGAAGCCGTGTTAAAGGCGATTGGCTAAAAGTGTATCCGGCGTGTAAAATTTTATTTTGCGTGATGCCTGTTAAGGGGGCCACTTAAATGGTCCTTGTCAGTCATTCTCATAGGTTCATTTTCATGAAAACCAGCAAAACCGCTGGTACCAGTGTTGAAATGGCGCTTGAACATGCCTGCGCGCCGGATGGCCATGTGGTTGCTGAAAAGACTCCGGCGTGCATATCCGAACAAGGCATTATCGGCAGCAGACTATCGCCCATTAAATTGCCCCGGCAACCGGCGCTGGTCAAAGGTATGTGGTATAATCACAAATCCGCCAAAGAAATTCGTGATGATCTGGGGGCGGAACGCTTTGCGCAATACCTGAAGATCACCACGGTGAGAAACCCGTTTGACCGCTGCGTTTCAGCGTTTCACTGGCTTAGAAAGCCCGATGCAGCAAAGGCAAAAACCTTTGCCGAGCTGCGGCAAAAGTTTCAGGAATTTATTCTGGCTGAAAAATGGAAAACCGATAAACACAACGCCCTGATCAACGGTGAATTCATTATCGACCGGACCTTGCGTTTTGAAAGCCTTAAGCCCGACCTGGCCAAACTTGCCAGTGACCTGAACATCGCGGTGAATACCAACGCGATGCCCCACACAAAATCTACTCATAAAACCCGAAAGGATTATGCGGTGGCTGATTATTACAATCAGGCCTGTATCGACGTTGTGCGCCGTCGCTCCGACTGGGTTTTTGAATATTGCGACTATCCCGACCACCCGTAAAAACACCCCGAACCCGTAATTATAGCCCACCCAAACCAAACGAGGTCCCCCAATGACCGACCACCCGACCAACGACCAGTTTCATTCAGAATCTTTTTTGCAAGGCCATAACCTTGAATATGTCGAACAGCTTCAGGCGCGATATGCCGAAAACCCCGACAGCGTCGATGCGAGCTGGCAAAAATATTTTGCAGGGTTAAACGAGGATGGCCTGACCGCCAAAGCCGAAGCCGCTGGCCCATCTTGGGCGCGCAGTGACTGGCCCGAAATTCCCCATGATGATCTGACCGCCGCGCTGGATGGCCAATGGGCCACCGACCCGGACGCCATCGCTGGCAAGGTCAAAGCCCAAGCCGGCAAATCAGGTGTTGAGCTTTCCGAAGCCGGCCTAAAACAGGCTGTGCTCGACAGTTTGCGCGCGCTGATGCTTATTCGCGCCTATCGCATTCGCGGTCATCTGGCCGCTGATCTTGACCCACTGCGCCTTGATCCGCCCGAACCCCATCCGGAACTTGATCCAAAAACCTATGGGTTTACAGATGCCGACATGGACCGGCCGATTTTGCTTGATAATGTGCTGGGCATGCAAACCGCCAGCATGCGCGAAATTGTTGAAATTGTGAAACGCACTTATTGTGGCACATTTGCACTGCAATACATGCATATCGCCAATGCCGAACAGGCGGGTTGGTTGAAAGAGCGGATCGAGGGCTTTGGCAAGGAAATCCAGTTCACCCGCGAGGGCCGCAAGGCCATTTTGAACAAATTGGTAGAGGCCGAAGGGTTCGAGAAATACCTGCATGTCAAATATATGGGCACCAAACGGTTTGGCCTTGATGGCGGCGAAAGCCTTATTCCTGCCATGGAACAGATCATCAAACGCGGCGGTGCCTTGGGGGTTGAGGAAATCATCATCGGCATGCCGCATCGCGGGCGATTATCGGTTTTGGCCAATGTGATGGGCAAGCCTTACCGCGCCATTTTCAACGAATTTCAGGGCGGGTCCAGCAAACCCGACAGCGTTGAAGGCTCGGGCGATGTGAAATACCATCTTGGCGCCAGTTCTGACCGTGAATTTGACGGGCATAGCGTGCATCTGTCCCTAACCGCCAATCCTTCGCATCTTGAGGCCGTTAATCCGGTGGTGCTGGGCAAAGCCCGCGCCAAACAGGAACAGAAAAACGACACAGACCGCACCAGGGTTTTGCCGGTATTGCTGCACGGCGACGCCGCTTTTGCCGGCCAAGGCGTGATTTCCGAATGTTTCGGCCTGTCGGGGCTTCGCGGTCATAAAACCGGCGGCACCATGCATATTGTGGTGAATAACCAGATCGGGTTTACCACATCACCGCATAATTCACGCTCCAGCCCGTATCCAACCGACATTGCCATGATGGTCGAAGCACCGATTTTCCATGTGAACGGTGATGACCCCGAGGCCGTGGTGCATGCCGCCAAAGTTGCCACCGAATTTCGCCAGAAATTCCACAAAGACGTGGTCTTGGATATTTTCTGTTATCGCCGCTTTGGCCATAACGAGGGTGACGAACCTATGTTTACCCAGCCGCAAATGTATACGGCGATCAAAAAGCAAAAAACCACGTTGCAGCTTTATACCGAACGCCTGATCCGTGACGGTTTGATCCCCGAAGGCGAGATTGACGATATCAAAACCAAATTTCAGGCCTTTTTGGCGGATGAATTTGAAATCGGCACCAATTATAAACCTAACAAAGCTGACTGGCTGGATGGGCGCTGGTCAAAAATGCGCCGCAAAACCGACGATTACCAGCGTGGTCAAACGGCTGTTGATGTGGCCCGCCTGAAAGAGGTCGGGGCCGCATTAACCCGCCTGCCCGATGGCTATAAACCCCATAAAACCGTAGCTCGGTTGCTGGAAACCAAAAAAACCGTCATCGAAACCGGCAAAGGGGTTGATTGGGCCACCGCCGAGGCGCTTGCCTTTGGCACCCTGTTACAAGAGGGCCACCCCGTGCGCCTGTCGGGGCAGGATTGCACGCGGGGCACGTTTTCCCAGCGCCATTCAGGCATAATTGATCAGGAAACCGAACAGCGTTACCTGCCGCTTAATCATATTCAAGCCGGACAAGCCCCTTACGAGGTGATCGATTCGATGCTGTCGGAATATGCGGTGCTTGGCTTTGAATACGGCTATACGCTGGCCGAACCCGATACGCTGACCTTATGGGAAGCGCAATTCGGTGATTTCGCCAATGGCGCGCAGATCATGATTGACCAGTTTATTTCGAGCGGTGAACGTAAATGGCTGCGCATGTCGGGCTTGGTGATGTTGCTGCCCCACGGCTATGAGGGCCAAGGGCCGGAACACAGCTCTGCGCGGTTGGAACGGTTCTTGCAAATGTGTGGCGAAGATAACTGGATCGTGGCCAATTGCACCACGCCGGCCAATTATTTCCATATTTTGCGCCGCCAGATGCACCGGACATTCCGCAAACCGCTGGTGCTGATGACCCCGAAATCACTGCTGCGCCATAAACTGGCAGTTTCAAATATGGACGATCTGGCCGAAGGATCCAGCTTCCATCGCGTGTTGTGGGATGACGCGCAAAAAGGCAACAGCGATACCAAATTGGCGCCGGATAATAAAATCCGTCGTGTGGTGATATGTTCTGGCAAAGTTTATTACGATCTGCTGGCAGAACGCGATGCGCGTGGATTAAACGACATTTACCTGATGCGGTTGGAACAGTTTTACCCGTTTCCGGCCATTTCCATGGTCAAGGAACTAAAACGGTTTGTGAATGCCGATATTATCTGGTGTCAGGAAGAACCCAAAAACCAAGGCGCATGGACTTTTGTAGAACCCAATATCGAATGGGTGCTAAGCCGCATCGACGCAGTTTGCAAACGCCCGAAATATGCGGGCCGTCCGGCCTCGGCATCGCCTGCTACCGGCTCGGCCAAACAACATAAACAACAACAACAGGCCCTCGTGAATGATGCGCTGTTGATTGACAAAGGACTAGACCAATGACCGATATTCGTGTGCCAACCCTTGGCGAATCCGTAACCGAAGCAACTGTCGCCACATGGTTCAAAGCCCC
>JALSGU010000091.1 GCA_026982575.1 Paracoccaceae bacterium
TTGAAATCGATCCGGGAAAAACCCTTGAAATTCGTCTGCAAGCGGTGGGCGAAACCAATGATGACGGCAATGCCAAAGTGTTCTTTGAGCTAAACGGCCAGCCGCGCAACATTCGGGTGCCCAACCGCAAAGTGGCGGCCACCACCGCCAAACGCCAAAAGGCCGAGGCAGGCAATCAAAACCATATCGGCGCGCCAATGCCCGGCCTGATTGCCACGGTGGCAGTAACAACGGGGCAAGAAGTGTTTGAGGGTGATTTATTATTAACCATCGAGGCCATGAAAATGGAAACCGGCATCCATGCGGATCGTGACGGCATTATCAAGGCCGTGCATGTGTCGGCTGGTGCGCAAGTGGATGCCAAGGATTTGCTGCTGGAGCTGGAATAGCCATATCCAAATTCCACTTGCTTGAATGCTCTCGGGGTAGCAGCGATGCAGCCCGATTTTGCGATTTATTGCGTAATAAATCGCCTTAGCTGTTGTACGAAGTGGTCCGACAAAGTGGAACAGTCTGTTAAGGTGTATTCCAACACGAAGAAGGGATACAAAATAACGAAGAAACGGAAGTTTTCAGACCGGTTTAAGGCCAAGGTTGCGCTTGAGGCGTTGCGTGGCGACCATACGATCCAGGAGATTGCAGCGAAGCGCAGATTACATCTATTACCTCTCGGTGTTTGCTGGCAAACACCGAGAGGCCACGCAGATCAGCACTTGGAAAAGGCGGGTTGTTGAGGGATTGTCGGGTGTGTTTTCTGAGGGCAGAAAGTCATGAGGACCAAGCGACTCCGAGATCAATGATCTGTATGCCAAAACAGGGAGGTTGGCACTGGAGAACGATTTTTTGGCACGAAGGCTCAAGCGATGAGCCCCAAATAGCGTAAAAAGATGGTTAGCAAGCGGGTAGATATCAGCCTGACCCGCCAGAGATTATGAACACCGATCAGGGTAGCCAATTTACCGGATCAGCATGGCAACCAAGCCCGATACACCTTAGCTTAGCCGCAAGCCTTTCCAGAAAAGCAGGACCAATTCAATGAATCGACGCAGGTTCTTACGATTTACCCCCCGATGATTTTGATATTATCATTGGGCGGAACCACAACAGTGCCTTGTTTGCGGATATAGTTTTCGACAACATCCCAAATCTGCGGCCCCTCGGTGCCCTCATTGACGCTGGCCCAACCGGCCACCACATAGGTTTTGGCAGGGTCAATCAATTCGCCGGTTTTGGTCAGGGTCAGGTCGGTAAACCGCTCGCCCTGTGGTTTGTTGATATCAATAGTAAAGGCCAGCCCGCCAACCCGCACCATATCACCGCCCTGTTGTTTATAGGGGTCAACATTGAACAGGTTATCGCCCACATCTTCCAGAATGATCTTGATGAATTCGCCGGTCATTTCGGTGCGATAGGCCGCACCATAAGACATGGAGGTGACATTATAGATGTCTTCGCGGGTGATATCCTGTCCGGGCAATATGCTTGGCCCCCAGCGCACGCCGGGTGACATGGCGATATCGGCATCGCGCTGGTCGATCAATGCATCGCAAATCAGATCATCCCAACTGCCAGCAAAATTACCGCGCCGGTAAAGCAGGCTGTCGGTCTGGCCTATTACTTCGGACAGCTCCGATTCAAAGGGTTTGCGCTGCAGGTCGATCAGGGCTGCAACATCGGCGTCGGGTTCGATCACATCGGAAAAAATCGGGATGAGTTTGTGGCGGAACCCCATCATCTTGCCATCGCGGATGTCCAGATCAACGCGGGAAACAAATTTACCGTTGGAACCGGATGCAATGATAATGGTTTCACCAACCAGAACCGGTTCGGGCAGGGCATCATGGGTGTGACCCGCCAGAATAACATCAATGCCGGTCACACGACCCGCCATTTTTTTGTCAACGTCAAACCCGTTATGGGACAGGCAAACCACCAGTTCGGCACCTTTGGCGCGGACCTCGTCTACCATTTCCTGCATGCGGGTATCGCGGATACCAAAGGAATATTCGGGGAACATCCAGCCGGGGTTGGCGATGGGCATATAGGGGAAAGCCTGACCGATTACCGCAACCTTGACACCGCCGCTTTCAAAGAATTTATACGATTCAAAATCCTCGGTCGGTTCGTCCCATTCCTGATCAAAAATGTTTTGGCCAAGGGCGGCAAAAGGCAGATCCTGCACAATTTCGCGCACCCGGTCAGACCCGAGGGTGAATTCCCAATGGAATGTCATGGCGTCGGGTTTAAGGGCATTCATCACATTAACCATATCCTGACCTTCGGTTTTCAGGTTGGTATAGGAACCGTGCCATGTATCGCCCCCGTCCAGCAGCAACGCATCGGGGCGGGCTGCACGAATGGATTTAATTACCGTGGCTACGCGGTCCAACCCGCCAACCTTGCCGTATTCTTGGGCCAGACTGGTGAAATCATCATAGGTCAGGGCATAAGCCGACGGCGAGCCGTCTTCGATATCATAAAGCCGCCGGAAATCCGCGCCGGTAATATGGGGCACTTGCCCCAGCGCATCGCCAACCCCCAGATTAACCGAGGGTTCGCGGAAATAGATCGGCTTTAGCTGGCCGTGAATATCGGTGACATGCATCAGCGTGACGTTGCCGAATGTATCAAAATCCAGCAGATCATCCTGTGTGATCAGCTGCTGCGCTGCCAGCTTTGAAAAACTGCCAAAACCGGCCGCGCCGTAAATCGCGGTGGTGGCCATCGAGGTTTGCAAAAAATCGCGACGTGAAATCATGGGTGTTCTCCGGAATGTTTCAGGTTGGGGGCAAGATTACCGCGGGGTAAGCCAGCGCCGAATCTGGATAAAAAAAGGGCGCCCCGTATCCTCGGGACGCCCTTGATCTGTTAGTTTCTGACAGAAGGCCCTTCGACGCTTAACCCGTTGCCGCGTGATGCGACATATAGTTCAAGTGCGGTGAATTCAGGCCCGCCAACCGCATAGGGTGTTGCACGAATGTTTTTCATACAGCCCGAAAAGCGGCTCTGGATACCGTTCAGCTTGGCATTTTTCAAACGATAGGCCGGGAACCCGTTGCTTTGACCTTGCGAAAGGTGGTCCGCGCGGATCATCACACCGTAATTATCGATGTGACAATTGGCGCAGGCCATATCAAGCTGGCCAACACGGGTGAAATAGATTTCCTCACCCAATGCCCAGGTTTCAGCAGCCGGACCGTCAATTGCAACATTCATCGGCATACCACGAGATTGCAGGCTGATCAGCGCAACCATGGCGTTCATCTGGGCTTTGCCAACTTTCCAGGGTTCTGCGCCCATATGTTCAACAAGACTGTTGTTGATATAGTCTTCCATGGTCCAGACTGCACCGGCGTCTTCGTTCCAGCGCGGTAAAACCGTGCGCAGACCCGCAAACTCTTCGGGGCCGCCCGTGTGGCAAGAAGCACAGCTTTTGCCCTCGGAACCGTTGACTTCGTTCCAGTCATCCAGCGCCTGATCCACAAAGATCATGCCCGGATTGTCGAAATCATCCATTTGCAGGGCTTGGGTTTCAACAGTGCGAAACACCCAGCCGGAAATGACCTCGTCAATATCCAGATATTCAGGTGCCGGCGCGCGGGTTGCAATGACAACACCGTCAATTGACAATACAGGGGCGTCAGCCTCTGCAATGGCAAATCCGGTGGACAGCGCTAGCGCTGAAATTGCTGCACACAGGGTCGTTATTTTTTTCATTATTAATTCCTCCCCTAAAGATTGATTATGCAAGCGCGATGTCTTTTGAATCAGTGTAAACCGATCCATCATCATCAAGCCATGTGAATGTGAAAGTGCCTGCTTCTTCAATCGTTGCTTCGAATTGAAAATACGGGTTGGTCGAAATCGCACCGTGCAATTCGGCGGTGATTACATTTTCACCGTTAAAATCACAAGTAAAGGTGTTGATAATCGAACGCGGAATGGTGTTGCCGTCGCTGTCTTTACGACGACCGCTTTCCATGATGTGCGAGATCAGGGATTTGATTTCGAATGCTTCGCCAGCTGCTGCTGAGCGAGGGACACGAACGCGTGGTTTTACATTTTCAGCCATTGTTCTTTCCTTTTATGCTCCTCAGCCGCCGCAGCCGCCGATGGTTACTTTTACATTTACGGTAGCTTGGGCAAAGCTGCCATCCGCCATTTTGGCAACTGCGATCAGATCCTGTGTGCCGGCAAGACGGCAACGGGTTGCTGCGCTAGACGCGCCCGAACGCGGACCAAAGGTAAATTTGATGACTTCGGGCACCGGATTGCCGACCGCAAAAATTATAATTTCGCTGGCGCCATCAGCGGCAACCGAAATTGGCACGGTATTGCCGTTTTCAGCAATTTCCGGAGCGGTTAGCTCAACACCGGTTTGGGCAACGTCCGCGCCGCCGGTAAAGGCCGAGATTGCATCTGCATGCCGTTCGGCAAAAGCCCGGAAAGGCATCGCCACAGCAACCGCTGCACCTGCGCCAATCACCAAGGCATCCCGTCTGGTATAATTCATTTTAGTCTCCCGTTTATTGTAGTATCCGAAAATTACGGATTATTCTGTTAAGGTCAGCAAGTAAGCCAGAATGTCTTCGACATCCTGCGCGGCAAGAATGGTTTTGCCCGCAAATTTATCAAGGGTCCGGACACCGGCGGTTTCAACAAAAAACGCTGGCATGATCGTCCCGTCAAACGTGTTTTTGGAATTGATTAAAATTCCACGCAACTCGGCTTCGGACCAGTTCGCACCAACACCGTCAAGGGGCGGGCCAACCTCGCCGTGGAAACCCTGATCCGACATGTCGCTGTTGACATGGCAGGCCAGACAATTGCCCAGTTTCCGGTTTTGAAATAGTGATGCGCCATTTTCTGCATTGCCGGCAACCCCTGTCAAAGAAGCCTCGACAGCGCCATATTCAGAAAAGACAACGTCTGCCGGAGTGACCTCCTGTGCAAAGGTTGCCGTTGCTAAAGCGGTTGAAAAACTGGCAGCGAGAAGCGTGATGTGTTTCATTCAGAATCCTCCCTAAAGATCCGTTTCTTGTGATTATTATTATTTTTCTTAATTGCTGCGCGCCCAAAAATCAATAATGAATGCGCATATTCGAATGCATACGCGCAACTTTCTTTCTTGTGCGGCGCAATATCTTTAATGATCCAACTGTGCTTGCAGCATCCTGGCATGGTATTTCTGGAAATGTTCGTCGGTATCATAGCCTTCCAGCAATACCCAGTTCAGCATGTTCAGGGTCATAAATTTGCCAAAGGCGCCGGGCATAACCGCAACAATTGCTTCTGAAGGATCCGCCGATTCGGTGATTTCGTCATCAATAAACAGGATGGTGGGGGTAAAGAATACGCCCCATTTTTTGACAATATCTCGTTCAGATATCACTTCTCCATCAAAATCTGTGACCTCCAGATCGCCGAACATGTTGATTTGCACAAAATAGAAATCATCATTCAAAAGGGCGTTGATTTCGGGGATGGGAAAAATTTCATTATGCATCTGGTCGCAATAAATGCAGCCCCGTTGCTCGACAATAATGGCAAGGCGCTTGCCCTGTGCCTGTGCATCGGCAAGGTCTTCGCGCATGTCCAGAAAAGTGTCATTCAGCCATTCGGGCTTGTGCAGCCCGTCATCGCCCAATGGCACTTCTCCTGCGTTTACAACCAGTGGTGAAAAGGCAAGGGTGGCGGCCAGTAAAATATTTCGTAGCATTATAATCTCCTATTTTATCATGACAAGAAGGCTGGGGAAGGTATCGATCAGCCAGCTGGAAATTCGGTTGATATTGCCGGTGGCAATCAGTGCCGCAAAAATCAAAAGCATTACGCCCATCAGTTTTTCGATGTATTTCATCAATTTCATGTGGCGTTGCACCCAGCGTAAAAACGGGCCGGAGAACAGGGCCACCAGAATAAACGGAAAGGTCATGGCCGCGCCATAAACAAAAAACAGCTTTCCGCCCTCGATCACGCTGTCGGTTTGCATGGCAATAAAGGTCATGGTGGCAAGGAAAGGACCGGCGCAAGGGGTCCAGCCAAACCCGAAGGCCAATCCAATGGCGTAAGACCCGACATAGCTGGCGGGTTTGACATTGGAAGTATCGATTTTGGCTTCACGATATAGAAAGGGAATGCGGATGACGCCCAGAAAATGCAAACCGAATACGGTCAGGATAACCGCGGCGGCATAAGACATATAATCCATGTATTCGCCAAGTGCGCGGCCAAATCCGGCGGCCAACATGCCAAGCATAACAAAAATGGTAATCACGCCAAGCGCAAAAAACACCGCACTGATGACCAGCCTTGAGCGCGCGCCTTTGGCAATCTGGTTTTCCGAGGTAAGTTCCTGCATGGAAAGACCGGCCATATAGCTTAGGTAAAACGGCACCATCGGCAAGATACAGGGCGACAAAAAAGACAGTAATCCGTTGATAACCGCCGCTGCATAGCTTGCTTCAAACCCCATATGAAAACCCCGACCTTGCTAATTTTATGATTCTATGAAAATCATATTTCAATATATTCATATGTAAAGGATTTCGATTTGACCCGGATTTTTCATGTTTTACGCCTGTTTTTTATGGTTGCGGTTATGGTGGGGGCGTCAAATGCTGCGCGTGCACAGGTGCAATTATTGATGCTTGACGAGGTCGGTTGTGTGTATTGCGAGCAATGGACCGAAGAAATCGGCGATGCCTATCACAAGACCGCCGAGGGCAAAATTGCGCCACTAATTCGCATAGACATCAGCGATGAATTGCCAGAGTATATCACATTGGATTCGGTGGGTGTATATACGCCGACTTTTATATTATTGGTGGACGGTCAGGAAACCGGACGCATCACCGGATACCCCGGTGAGGATTTCTTTTGGTGGATGCTGGAAGTTATGTTAGAGAAATTACCAGAAACTATGGAGGCGGAAGGAAGCTAATGTCTTTCCCTACTATTACCGACGATATGTCGGAAGAAACTATTGAGGGTGTGCTGGAAAGCGCAAAGTCCGCAACGGACTTTATGAAAGCACTGGCCCATGAAGGCCGGTTGATGATTTTATGTCATCTGGTAACCGGTGAAAAATCGGTAACCGAGCTGGAAAACCTTTTGTCCAGCCGTCAGGCGGCGGTCAGCCAGCAACTGGCGCGGTTGCGGCTGGAAGGGCTGGTTAATTCGCGGCGCGACGGCAAAGCCATTTATTATTCGCTGGGTGATACAAAAGCCACGCAAATGATTGAATTGCTTTATACAATGTTCTGCACATTCGATGATGAAATAAAAATACCCGCCAGTTGATGTTCGGAGTCTCGGGCCCAGTTTTAGCAGCTTTGGCCGGATTGGCGGGCGGCATATTGCTTGGTTTTGCAGGCGGATACTCACGGTTTTGCACGCTTGGCGCCATCGAAGACGCGTTATATGGCAATGACTATGACCGGCTGCGCATGTGGGCTTTGGCTTTGGCTATTTCGATTGCATCGGTGTTCGGGTTGGTGGCGGTTGGGCAGGTTGATATGCTGGCCTCGTTCCAGTTTACCCAAGCATGGAATCCGCTGGCATTTATTGTTGGCGGCTTGATGTTTGGCTATGGCATGGCGCTGTCGGGCAATTGTGGTTACGGGGCGTTGGTGCGTATGGCCGGTGGCGATATGCGCAGTTTTGTTATTGTTCTGGTGATGGCAATTTCCACCTATATGGCGCTGGGCGGGCCAACCGCAGCCTTGCGGAATTTTTTGTTCCTCCCCAAAGAATCCACCGCTGAAATCCCGCAAAGCTTTGCTTATTTGTTCAGCAGTATTACGGGGCTTTCGCCGCTGGTGATTGCACTGGTTATTGCATTTGTTTTTGCGGTTCTGGCGTTTTCGGGGGCGAAATTCCGGCGTTCAAAAACCATGGTTCTGGGGGGGGCGCTGGCGGGGCTGGCGATTATGTCAGGCTGGTGGTTTACCACCTATCTTTCGCAAAACAGCTTTACGGTAATTCCGGTGGAAAGCCATACATTTGTTGCGCCTTTGGGGGATTCGGTATTTTACCTGATGACCTCTACGGGCAGCAGTTTGAATTTTGGCATCGGGTCGGTGGTCGGGGTACTTTTCGGTGCCTTTATCGGTGCCAGAATCAAGGGCCGGTTCCGCTGGGAAAGCTGTGATGACCCGCAAGAATTGCGCCGCCAGATTCTGGGTGCGTTTTTGATGGGCACCGGCGGTGTAATTGCGCTGGGCTGCACCATCGGGCAGGGGCTGACGGCGATGTCGGCGCTAACCTATGGCGCGCCTTTGGTGATGGTTTCGATTTTTGCCGGTGCCGCTTTTGGCTTGCGGCAATTGATCCGCGGATTTGACGCCGCCTGAAACTCGTAAAATACTTAAAAAAACGCAAAAATTAACCTTTTGCAGGACTTTGTTAACCAATATTACACGTTTAGGTAGTTTGGTGGGATTTCTTGCAGCCAAGGTGAAATTCTGTGACTTCCTCCAATTTTGTGCCCCCCAAACCAGAACCGTTTTATAACGAAGTGGTCATAACCGGATACGGGGTGCGCTTGCCGCAAGCCTCGGGTATTGACGCATTTTGGCAAGTGTTGATGGATGAAAAATGTGTTATTACCGAAATAGGCGCTGACCGGTTTTCCAGGGAAATGTTTTACCACCCTGATCCGGCGGCCAAGGGCAAAACCTATTCGGTGGCGGCTGGACAGCTGGATAATATCTGGGAATTCGACGCGGCATTTTTTGGCATTTCCCCCCGCGAAGCCGAGCAAATGGACCCGCAACAGCGTTTGTTATTGGAAGTCACCGCCGAGGCATTGGCCGAAGCAGGCTTAACCAGTGAAAATTGGGATCGTAAAAAAACCGGTGTGTTTGTCGGGGCCTCCAGTTCCGATTATTCAACCGGCTTTGCCGGAGACCCTGACGGGCTGGATGCCCAGTTTATGCTCGGTAATACCCTGTCGGTTATTTCCAACCGGCTGGCCTATTATTTTGATCTGAAAGGGCCAAGTTACACGGTTGATACGGCCTGTTCGTCGTCACTGTTTGCGCTGGATCAAGCAGTAGAGGCCTTGCGGAACGGCAAGATCGAAACCGCCATTGTCGGTGCGGTAAACCTGTTGATTTCGCCGATTCCGTTTGTCGGGTTTTCACGGGCCTCGATGCTGTCGGCTGACGGGCTATGCAAAGCATTTGACAAAGATGCCAATGGCTATGTGCGATCCGAGGGCGCGGTGGTTTTTGTGCTGCGGCGCATGGATATAGCCCACAAAAACCGCGATTGCCTGCGCGCGGTTATTCATGCCACAGCAGTAAATTCCGACGGGCGCACGGTTGGCATGTCGATGCCGTCCAGCCAGCGCCAACAGGAATTGTTGCAGGATATTCGTGCCCAAAACCCGTTTGACCTGAACGATCTGGCTTTTCTTGAGGCCCACGGCACCGGCACCCCTGTCGGTGACCCGGTGGAGGCCAACGCAATTGGCAATGCTTTTGCGGCATCGCGCGGCACTGCCTTGCCGATTGGGTCCGCCAAAAGCAATTTTGGCCATCTGGAACCGGCATCGGGGCTGGTGGGCATGTTAAAAGCAGTGCTGGCACTGGAAAAAGGCGTGTATCCGGCCAGTCTGCATATTAATATGCCCAACCCCCATATTGATTTTGAAGGCCTTAACCTGTCACTGGCAACCAAGCCGATAGAGCTGCCGGAGCGAAAGCGGCCATGGCTGGCGGGGGTGAATTCATTCGGGTTTGGCGGTGCAAATGCCCATGTGGTGCTGCGCCAGTTGTGGCAACACGAAAAAACCCGACAGCCCGATCTGGTGCCGCGCAACCGGAACCTGTTGCTAAGCGCCAATTCCAAGGATGCTTTGCAGGTGCTGGCCCAAAAATACCATGATGATATTTTAACCGGTAATCACAGTGGTATGAAAATCAACAATGCGATATATCGGCGCGAACGACACAGCCATAGCCTCGTGGCGCTTGGCAATTCCATTTCCGAAATCAAAACCGGCCTGAAAGGGTTTTTAAATCAATCCAAAAGTGCAGATTATGTTTTTGGTCAAGCCAAAGCCCGCCACGGCAAAGTGGGGTTTGTGTTTTCAGGTAATGGCGCGCAATGGCCGGGAATGGGCCGGCATCTTTATCAGACATGTTCCGATTTTCGCGATGTGTTTGACAAGGTTTCAGACCTGTTTTCAGCAAAAAGCCCCCACAATTTGCGCAGCTTGCTTTTTGACAAGGATTTTGAATCAGCGCTGGGGGACTCCCCCCTGACCCAACCCTTGGCTTTTGCCATTCAGGTGGCTTTGTCCAACAGCCTTGTCAATGCGGGCCTGACCCCGCAAGCAGTCATGGGCCATTCCGCCGGAGAAGTACCGGCGGCCTATGCGGCGGGGATTATATCGCTGACTGATGCGGTGCATCTGGTGCGGTCCCGGTCTGCGGCGCTGGCGGGCTTATACGGCAAAGGCGCCATGGCGGCGGTGCTGGCGGGGGCCGATATATTGCAAACCTGTCTGGCGGAATTCGGGAAAGCAGAAATTGTTATCTCGGCAGAAAATTCCAGCCGTTCTTGCAGCATTTCCGGCCCGTTGGAGCGCTTAAAAGAATTTGCCGCTTTTGCCAAAAAACAACGTATTGCCGTAAAAATCCTGAACATTCCCTATCCGTTTCACAGCCCCGGGGTTGATCAGATCAAAACCCGCTTGCTTAAGGATATCGCCGGATTATCGCCGGTTTCCAGCGATGTGCGGTTTTATTCATCCTCGTCGGGTCAAAAGGTTAAGGGGGATCGCCTCAATGCCGAGTATTGGTGGCATAATACCCGAAATCCGGTTCTGTTCCGGCCAGCGATTGCGGCAATGGTTGCTGACGGCTTTGATATAATCGTGGAAATCGGCCCCAAAAGCATTTTGAGGAACTATGTAATGGATTCGCTGGAAAACGGCGCCAGTATCGGGTTTGTGGAAACCATGTCGGCCAACCAGCTTGATGAAAAGCTGATTGCAAAAACCGTTGCCCGGGCGCTGGTTCTGGGGGCGAAAATTGACTGGCAGCGGTTTCATGGCCCGCAGATTGCTTATTTTGCGGGGTTGCCTTTGGTGCCGTGGCAGAAAAACGATTTTCGCATCCCGCTAAGCATTGCCGCGATTGATCCATATGGCCGCACTGTTTTTCACCCTTTGTTGGGCAGCCAGGTCCAGTCGGCATCCCATATCTGGCATAACCGGCTGGACCCGCGTAAAGTTCCATGGCTTGCGGATCATGTGGTGGATGCCAGCATTGTGTTTCCGGCAACCGGATTTGTGGAAATGGCTTTGGCCGCCGGACAGCAGGCCTTGGCAGTATCGCAGGTTGAACTGCTGGATCTGGAGCTGTTACGTCCGGTGGTTTTTGACATGTCAGGCTCTGTTGATTTTCGCACACGCTTTGAAGAAAGCGCCGGCAAAATCAGCATCGAGACCCGAAAGTCCCATGGGGATGCAGCATGGGAAATGGCCTGTTTTGCCACCGTTCGTGCCAATCCGGTGCCACAGGTTGCGCCGATCAAGGCGCTGGAAAATGCAGTAACCAGCACAATCTACGCGGATTTGGCCAAGCAGCATTTAACCTATGGGCCGGAATTTGCATTGGTGCAGAAAATCGCCATAAAAGACCGGATTGCGGATGCATTTTTAGGCTTGCCTGCCGGTGACAACCGGTTTTGTCTGGACCCGAGGCAAGCAGATGCAGCCTTGCACGGGATATTTGCGCTGATCAAATCAGCGGCGCCATTGCCCGATCATCAGGGTAGGATGATGGTTCCTAAAAGCTTTGGGAAAATACGGGTATTTGCAGGCGAAACCGCTATTTTGCGCTCAAATATCAGCCTAAAACAGGTGACTGAAAACGGATTGCTGGCCGATATTTCATTGTGTGATGCAGCGGGGGTGGTACGGGCGCAACTCCTTGATGTTAGGCTAATCACGGTTGCTTCATCGAAAAAACCAAAGCAAATTCCGTATTGGCAACAAACCCTTGTCGCCCTGACACCGGTTGAAAAACCATTAAATATCAAACAGGTATTAGTCAAAGCCGGTGTTGTTTCTGGCAAGGCGGAGCTTGGGGATGCAGCGGTTTTGCTGGATTCGCTGACCCGTTCAATTGTGTTTGAAACCTTGGGGGAACTGGCAGAAAACCGTTTTATCGATACCGGAAATTATCCGGCAAATGGCAGTGGCTTGCTGGAATCTTGTCTCGGGTTTCTGGCCCAGGACAGCTTGGCGACAGCGCAAACTGGCACAGGCTGGCAATTGGCGGCATCTTTGGCCTGCCCGGATGTCAAGGAATTGCAAGACGCATTGCTTACCGTCGCCCCGACCCATATCGCCGAATTGCAGCAGGTGCTTTTCCTGCGGCGCAACCTGAAAACCGCGCTGCAAAAAGAATTGTTGCAAAAGCCCGGTCTGCCGGAAATAGACCTAAGCGCTGCGGCCCGCTGGCGCTGGCAAACCATGGCGAATATTGCCTATCAAATTCTGGATAACTGGCCGGATGACAAGCGGTTGAATATTTTGCTGATCGGGCCGCTTGAAACCGGATTGTGCCAAAAATTATGCCAACATAACGCAGTTGACCGGCTGGTTGTCAGTGACTTTAACAACAACACCGCTGCACAAAAACAGATACTGCCCGCGGCGGCAAAACTGTTTGTTATGCCGTTTGAAACCCTGAAAACCGTCGGGGAATTTGATATTATCCTGTCGGTTGACGGGTTGGCAACCGCCGGTGCCGCGCAGCTTGCAACGCTTTCAGCATTGCTTGCGCCTGCTGGAAATGTGCTGGCAATTGTGCCGGAACGTGACGCGTTTAGCGCGCTTTATGACGGGTTGTTTATTTCTGGCTGGGATGCAAAATCGCTGGAATCCGGCATGGCTATCCCGCGCAAAATCCCTGCCAAAACGCTTTTGGCAGGGCTGGAGCAGGCTGGGTTTGAGCAGGCAAAAACGACCGAACTTAACTGCCCCGACGCCCGCCATTGGCTGGTTTCGGGGATTGGTTCCTTGCAAAAAAATCAGGAAAAACGCGAAAATACCGATTGGCATCTGGTGAAAGCCGATGGAAACGGGTTCTGGCAGGACAAGCTGAATATCCCCGTAATCACGGATGATTTACAAAACAAAGCCGTGGTGTTTACAGTTTTTGACGGCGCAGACATAACCGCAACTTTAACCGAACTTAAAGATATTTGTCTGACAAAGCCCAGCCAAATTATGGTCATTTGCAGCGGTCAACCAGCGCTTTGTGCGGCATTGCGCGGCTGGCTGCGTGTTGCGATGAACGAATTTCCCGATATCCCGATGCAAACACTGGAACTTGCCAAAGATGACGAACTTTTCTTAGACAGAGTGCACGAATTTGTGTCCGAACCGCATTTGATTTTGCGGAAAGGTAATCTTTTTGCATTGCGTATATTGAGCCTGGATACGGCGAATGGCCATAAAACATATGAAAGGGCTTCGGTTTTGGAATTTGGCCAGAAAGGGCAGATCCAATCGCTGAAATGGCAGGGCAAAGCGCGCCTTGCACCAACCAAAAACCAGGTTGAAATTGCAGTAGAACATACCGGCCTGAATTTTCGTGATGTGATGTGGACACAAGGGTTACTGCCTGCGGAGGCCCTGGAAAACGGATATGTAGGCGCAACGCTGGGCATGGAATGTGCGGGTAAAATCATTCGGGCCGGCGCAGATAGCGGTTTCTCAATCGGGGACAGGGTTATCGCATTTTCGCCCGCAGGGTTTTCCAGCCATGTGACTGTGGATGCAGCAGCAGTTGCCAGCATTCCTGACCAAATATCAACTGCGCGCGCCGCGTCCTTGCCGGTGGCGTTTTTAACCGCAATTTACGGGTTGCAAGAACTGGCCAAACTATCAAATGGCGAAACCGTGCTGATCCATGGCGGCGCGGGGGGCGTTGGGCTGGCCGCAATGCAGGTTGCATTGAAACTGGGCGCAACAGTAATTGCCACCGCCGGCACCCCCGAAAAACGCCAATTATTGCAAGACATGGGCGCAAAACAGGTTTTTGACAGCCGCAGCCTTGGTTTTTCAGACGCGATTTTGCAACAATTTGGTGGCGTTGATGTTGTGCTTAATTCACTATCGGGCGAGGCCATGCACCGCTCGATCGAATGTCTGAAACCTTTTGGCCGGTTTGTTGAGCTTGGGAAACGGGATTTCTTTGCCAATACCCGCATCGGGTTACGGGCGTTTCGCAAAAACCTGTCCTATTTCGGGGTGGATGCCGACCAGTTGCTGGCGGCGCGCCCCGATGTGGTTTCGCGGCTTTTTACCGATTTGAAAGCCAGTTTTGAAACCGGGGAATATACCCCGCCACCTTGCCAGATATTCAAAAGCAACGAGGTTGCGGATGCGTTTCGCTTGATGCAGAAATCGGGCCATATCGGCAAAATTGTGGTGCAAGCGCCGGATGTTCCGAAAATTGTGGAACCGAAACAGTTCAAAGCCCGTGATGGATGGCTGATTATTGGCGGCACTGGCGGGCTGGGGCGTGCAACCGCGCAATGGCTGGCGCAGAACGGTGCCAAGAAATTATGGCTTGTCAGTCGGTCAGGCAAGATGGAACCGATTGATACGGATGCAAAGGTCGAGGTGATTGCCTGCGATGCCGCCAGCCCCGGACAGATGCAGCGGCTTTTTGATAAAATAACCAAAGATACCATCCCGTTACGTGGCGTTATTCACAGTGCCATGGTGCTGGAGGATGGTTTGATCCGTGATGCCACAGCGGCCAATATGGCCCCGGTTCTGGATGCAAAAATTGCAGTCGGGCAGTTGCTGGACCAGTATTGCCATGGATTGGAATTAGATCATTTTATTGCCTTCTCGTCGATCTCGACTTTTTTTGGCAATCCCGGCCAATCGGCATATGTTGCTGGAAACAGTTTTCTGGAGGGGCTGGTTCAGCAATGGCAGCAGCGTGGCCAAAATGCCACTTGTGTTGCATTCGGTCCGGTTTCCGACCATGGATATTTGGCGGATAAGGATGATCAGCGCAGCCTGATCAACAAACAAATCGGCGGTGGCATGATGGATATGGCGCAGGCTTTGGATGCATTATCAAACATTATCCCCCGCCAACCTTCGGGTGTGGTTGCGGTGGGGGCCATGGCATGGGGCAATATGGTTGCAGACCTGAAATTGCTACGAACTCCATTTTTTGACCAGATAGATTTTAGTGAAAAATGGGAAAATTCAGGCGTAAAAATTGACCTGAAAACTACATTAAAAGGGCTAAACCGCACGCAGGCAATTCAAAAAGTCATTGGGTTGCTACGGGCCGAAGCCTCCGAAGTATTGCGCCAGCCCACGGATGAAATAGATCCCGACACGCCGCTTACCGAAATGGGGTTTGATTCGCTGATGGCCATGTCGCTGCGGATGCAGGCTGATGAAAAACTGGGTATAGATTTGCCGATTATGGCACTGGTTGACGGGCTGACCCTGACCCAGCTTGCCCATAAAGTGCTGGATGGCACGGTCAAAGAAGAAGGGGTCGCGGCAGAGCTGGTGGCACGCCATATCACCAACCCCGATCTGGACCCGATATTGGTTGAAAAGGTTAGCAAAGCCGCAGAAAACATCAGCCGCCTGACCAAAAAGGCCGCAGGATGAGCGACACAACAGCATTGCTGGCGCGGCTTAGAAAATATCGCGCTGACCGAAATGAGCAGCCGAAAATTCCCTCGCGTGATGTAAGGGTCGATAGGTTTGATTTTGCCAAATTGCCCGAATACAAACAAATGTTGATGCAGCAGGCTGCTGGTGATCTGGCGGGAATTGTGTCGCCGTTTTTTCGCGAAATCAGCAATGTTTCGGGTGTTTCGGTTCAAATTGAGGGGCAAGAATGCCTGCAATTTGCCAGCTATGATTATCTGGGGCTGAATCAGAACCAAACCCTGCGTTCAAGCGCGGCACAGGCGGCCCGAACCTGGGGGGTTTCGGCAACTGCCAGCCGTTTGGTCGGGGGCGAGCGGCCGTACCACCGTAGGCTGGAACAGGCCATCGCCGAATTTTGCGGGGTCGAATCCGCCTTGGCCATGGTGTCTGGACATGCAACCAATGTCAGCGTGATTGCCGCACTGGCCGGCCCCAAAGACCTGATTTTGATCGACAGTTTAATCCATAATTCGGTATCCGAAGGGGTGCGGTTATCAGGTGCCGCGCGGCTGGTTTTCCCCCATAACGATACCGGTTGGCTGAACCGGAAGCTGGCCAAAATCCGCCAGAATTATGACAAGGTTTTGATTGTGGTCGAGGGGCTTTATTCCATGGATGGCGACACGCCAAACCTGCCTGAACTTGTTGACATCAAACATAGGCACAACGCGTGGCTGATGGTTGACGAAGCCCATTCACTGGGGGTTTTGGGGGCTTCGGGGCGCGGTATTTCCGAGCATTATGATGTTGATCCCAAGGCAGTGGAAATCTGGATGGGAACTTTGTCAAAAACATTCGGGTCCAGTGGCGGGTTTATTGCTGGATCAGCGCCTTTGATTGATTTTTTGCGGTTCAAAACGGCCGGTTTTGTGTTTTCGGTCGGGCTGTCAGCGCCGCTGGCGGTGGCGGCAACCACTGCAATTGGTTTGATTGATGCTGAACGGGTTAAGAAACTGCAAGATAACGGAGCTTATTTCTTGGCGCGGGCCAAAGCGGCGGGGCTGGATGTGGGCCTGTCCGAAGGGATGGCAATAACGCCGGTAATTATCGGAGATTCGCTGAGCGCGGTAATGGCCGCAAACCAGCTATTGGCGCGGGGGATCAATGCTTTGCCGATCATTTTTCCAGCGGTGCCCGAAAAACAGGCGCGTTTACGGTTTTTTGTGACCGCAATGCACAGTTTTGCCGATATTGATCATGCGGTGGCGGAAACAGCAAAGGTGGTTAATGGCCTGAAAGACCTGCCCGATCTGGCGACAATGATTGGTTCGGCTTAATCGTGCAACACAAATTCAACGATCTGGCTGCGCTGGAAAAAATTGAAATTATCGTCGGAAATTACCGTCGCACGAATTTGCCCCAAGGGGTCACGCCAAACCGAAATGCCCTCCAGATTATCGAATTGACCGGATTTTGAGGTAAAAAGCACCTGTTCGTCAACCAAGCCATCCTCGATGGTAAATCTGCGAATGCGGGTTAAAAACCCTGCAAGCCCTGCCAGATGACGTTCCAGAATATACAGTTTTCCGTCAAGAATATCAGCCCCCACCACCAGAAACGGCGGCTGGCGCGGCACTTGCAAATCTGTATCCCATGTATTGTTTTTGAACCGGTATACCGGAAAAGGCCGGTCCAGCTCGCCCGAGCGTTCGGGCAATGCATAAACCGTGCCGCTGGCATCAATGGCCAGTGCTTCCAGCCCAGAATTGGTTTGCAACCGGTTGAAATCGGGGTGTTTTGGCAAAAATTCAGCCGGGCTGGTCTGGGTGGCGTGGCGCATGATGCGATTGTTGCTTTCAAATGAAATCAGCAAGCTGCCATCGGGCGCAATCGCCAGACCTTCGGCATCGGTGTTAAAGCTGTCAAGCGGTCGGCCTTTGGTGTCCAGAATGGGGATCAGCGCTGCAAATTCAATGGATGTAATGCGCCCGTCGGCCCGGGTAAACACACCGTTCAGCAGGTTGCCCCGATCGGTAATAACGGTGAAATCCAGCCCGTTTTCATAGACATGTATCCCTGAAAACCCGCCAAAACCGTCGCTTTCTCCGCGCAGGGATTGCACAGAATCACGAATGAATTCCGGTTGGGCAATCACAGGGCTGGCCAACAAAAACAGGGCAAGAATTCTAAAGATCATCGGCTTTGCAACACCCGGCTGCACTGGTTTGGCAGGCTGGCCATGGTCAGTTCTGCTTTCGGGGTTGGCGGCGGTGCGTTCGGGTCTGGTGGCGGGGCGGGGGCCAATGCGTCGGTTATCCACCATTGGGCTTCGGCGCAGCCGTCACCGGCGGGAATGGGGGCTTGTTCCTCGCATCGCCCTGATCCGCGCGGGCAATTCAGGCGCACATGGAAATGGGCGTTATGCCCCCACCAAGGCCGGATTTTGCGTAACCATGCACGGTCATTTGGCGCGGTATCGTTGCACATTTGCACCTTGGCGGCACCGGTTACAAAAATGCGGGCCACGGCAGGGTCGCTGGCCGCGGCGCGTAAAACCGCCATATGTTGCGGGGTCCAGTTGTTATTAACGCTGCGATGATCAGCCGAGCGAATATTGAGCGAGGAAATATTTTCGCGCTGGCGCGGGCTTAGATCAAGACGGTCGGGCGGCAGCATCCAGATATCCACATCAAGCCCGATCTGGTGGCTGGCATGGCCGGTCAGCATCGGGCCGCCGCGTGGCTGGGAAATATCGCCGATATAAAGCCCGTTCCAGCCGATTTCCCGCGCCTGTTGCGACAGACGGTCAATAAAGCTGATCAGCTGCGGATGCCCCCAATTGCGGTTGCGCGACAGGCGCATGGCCTGCCAGCCGGGGCCGGTCTCGGGTAATTGTTGGGCGCCTGCCAGACAGCCGCGTGCATAGCTGCCAACGGCCGCCGAACGCTGCATGGTTGCGGTATCCATAGCGCCAAACAATTGTTTGGCAGGGATGTCAGCCTGAGCCGGTGCTGTCCAAAAGACCGCAAAAGCCAGCGCAAATATTCTGGGTGTCACAAATCATTTCCTGCACGTTTTTTCGCCATGGCCAACAATACCATGCCCGCAAGGAAAAGCAAAATCACAGGGCTGATACCAAGGCGTTGTGATCCGGTCAGCCATGTGGCAAATGCCACCGCAAACGGGCCGATAAACGCGGTGGCTTTGCCTGCCATTGCATAAAAGCCGAATGCTTCGGTCATGGAAATTTTGCCATCGACAAAATGCACCACCAAAGCGCGGGACGATGCCGACATGGACCCGCCGGCCGCGCCGATAATGCCGCCACAGATAAAAAACAGAATGTCGGGCAGGTTTGAGCCCTCGGCTACGGGGATGAAAATAACGACCTCGCGGGTGGTGGTCAGCACGGCCATGCTAACCAGAAGCAGCAAAACGATCGAGGTTTGCACCACCCGCATTGCCCCCCATTTTCCATCGGCCCAGCCGCCAAACCATGCGCCAAACGCACCGGCAAGCGCGGCAATAATGCCAAAAACGCCAAGTTCAAATGTGGTCCAGCCCAGCACCGATGCCGAATAAATGGCCCCGAATGTATAAAGCACCACCAAGGCATCACGGTATAACATCGACGACAGGAAAAACATCCAGAGCTGCGGGAATTTTTTGATGGTCGCCCAGCTTTGGCGGATACCGCCGAGACCTTCGCCAACGGCCTGCTTGATTTTGGTATCCTTGCGCCGATCTGGGGTGAACAGGAAAAACGGAATGGCAAAAACAATAAACCAGATGGCGGAAATCGGCCCCGTGGCCCGCGCCGGTTCGCCCTTGGCAGGATCAAGCCCGAATAAAGGTTCGGTTCCAAGCAGGGTCTGATCCCCCCCCGGCGCAATGGAAATCAGCAGCAATACAAATACCAGAACCACAAAACCACCGGCATAGCCAAGCGCCCAGCCATAACCCGAAAGCTTGCCAACATCTTTTTTGGGCACCAGATCGGGCAGCATGGCGTTGGTGAAAATAATGACATATTCAGCGCCGATAAATGCAGCAATAAACGAAATATAAACCCATATCAGGTTGGTAAGGCCAAGTTCCGCCCCCCAAAGCCCCAGACTGCCGGCCACAAACAGCGCACCAAACGCCAAAACCCAGGGCTTTCGCGGGCCGGTTCTATCGGCAGCCGCCCCCAGAAACGGCGCGCTGACCGCTACCAGAATTCCGGCAAAACCAACAAGATAACCCCAGTTGGTTTGGCCAACCACCGCGTTTACAGATAGTTCGTTGACAAAATAGGGGCCAAAAATAAAAGTAATGACCAATGTGTGAAACGGCTGGCTGGCCCAATCAAATAGCATCCAGCCCCAGATGCCTTTGCGTGATGCGCGTTGTGTCATGATTTCCCCCTGTTTTGCAGATTTATAAGACGGGTAAAAAGCCATTACATCAAGGGATTATTTTAATGACGCGGTAAATTTCTATGTTACGCTGGGTCAGCGACGCCGATCAACGGTGCGTAGCCAAGGGAGAAATCTATGTTCAAGAAAATATTTGCCACCATTGCAGTTGTGTTCATGTTTGCAGCGCCGGTTTTTGCACAAGAACAGGTTGTTCACCGTATTGCCTTCCATATCGATGAAAATGACCCGAAGCTGATGAACTTGACGCTTAACAACGTTAAAAACGTTACGGCATATTTTGAAAGCATTGGCGAAGCGGTTGAAATTCAGGTGGTCGCCTATGGGCCGGGCCTGCATATGTTGCGCGCCGATACATCGCCGGTGGCCAGCCGAATCGCGGCACTGTCACTGGAAATCGAAGGGCTGACATTTGCCGCATGTGGCAACACCATGCGAAAAATGGAAGAAGGATCAGGCCAGGCGGTTGAATTGCTGGATGAGGCCGTGGTGGTGACCTCGGGCGTTGTGCAGCTGGTATTGCTGCAAGAAGCGGGCTGGTCGTATATCCGGCCCTGAATCAAATATCTGGCCTCAGGATTCCGGGGGCCAGACCCTGCTTGCCTCGGCGGTGATCCAGTTGTTAACCCAGTCGGGCAGGGGGGGATTCCAATCGGGAACCCCCATTTGTTTGACAACTTCATCCGTAGGCACAATGCCGTTTTTATTGACAATGGCTGCGCGAAACACCCCTGATGATGCAGCCTCGCCTTTTACCCACATGGTTTGCAGCAAATACATAAACCGCGCATCGCGCCCAATGGCACGGGTGTGCATTTCTATGCGGGAAAAGGTTGTGATACGTCGGCGGTAACGCACATTAGAACCGGCAATGGTCATGCCCCAGCGGTTTTCTATTAAGGTTTTTGCCAGCGGAACACGTTTTGAATAGGGCAGTCTCCCCAGATCAAACAGGGTTAGCATACGGCCGTTATTCAGCTCCATCCATGGATCAATATCAACCGGCCAGCAGATATGATGCGAAACATGCACCCCGTCCAACGGCAATGCCGGTGATTTACGGTGTTTGTTCAGCTGGTATAACATGCGAAATATTGGATACATCATTAACCCCTTTTTCAGGATAATGCGATTTAAGCAACAGAACTCAACCCCTGACTTCGCGTAGACCTTGTTCTTTGCCGATCAGGGGCATAGATGATCCCTGACATTAATATATCCCGGAGAACCCCATGACCTCGCTTTTTGAAATTCTGTTATTCATTCTGAATGCTATGTGGTTTCTGGTGATCGCCCATATCCTGATAAGCTGGCTGGTGGCGTTTCAGGTTTTGAATGTGCGCCAACCTTTGGTGCAGCAGATCTATTATGGCTTACAACGGATTATGGACCCGATTTATAAACCGATCCGCCGGATATTACCGCAAATGGGCGGGCTGGATCTGGCGCCGATGGTGGTTATTCTGGGCATATTCGCAGCCCAGCGGATATTGGCAAATAATATCGGCATGTTTGGTTAAAACTTGCATCTTGCAAACACGGCCCGATATCCCCTAAATACCCAAAACCCCTATGGAGGCTTCCCATGCCCGGACTTTTGCCCAATATTGACCCGGACGGGTTGCAGGAATTTTCTGTTGTATTCACAGACCGCTCGCTGAACCATATGTCGGCCAGCTTTCAGCAGGTGATGCTGGATATTTCCGAAACGTTAAAAGGCGTTTATAATGCTGCGGCGGTGGTGGTTGTGCCGGGCGGCGGCACCTATGGCATGGAAGCCGTGGCACGGCAGTTCGCCACCGACAAACCGGCGCTGGTTATTCGCAATGGCTGGTTTTCCTATCGCTGGACCCAGATTTTTGACATGGGCAATATTCCGTCAGAACATACCGCATTAAAAGCCCGCCAAACCGGCAATTCGGTTACCGCGCCTTTTGCGCCCGTGCCCATTGAAGAAGCCGTGGCGCGCATTCACGCAGATCGCCCGGCCATGGTGTTTGCCGCCCATGTGGAAACATCATCGGGCATGATGCTGCCCGACAGCTATATCAAGGAATTGGCTGATGCCACCCATGCGGTTGGCGGGTTGATGGTGCTGGATTGTATCGCCTCGGGCACGGTCTGGGTTGATATGAAAGCTTTGGGCGTTGATATATTGATTTCTGCGCCGCAAAAAGGCTGGAGCGCCTCGCCAGCGGCGGCGCTGGTCATGCTGTCAGAATTGGCGCTTGCGCGGATTGACGATACGACATCAACCAGTTTTGCCTGTGATTTGAAAAAATGGTTACAGATTATGCAGGCTTACGAGGCTGGCGGCCATGCTTACCACGCCACCCTGCCGACCGATGCGCTAAAGGCATTTCGCGACAGTATGAAAGAAACCGAAAAGCTGGGCTGGGAAAATATTTCGGCAGCGCAGCAGGAATTGGGCGCGCGGGTTCGGGCCATGCTAAAAGCACGCGGCGTGCAATCTGTGGCGGCCGAAGGATTTGAAGCCCCCGGCGTTGTGGTCAGCTATACCGATGATGCGGGCATCAAAACCGGCGCAAAATTTGCAGCACTTGGCATGCAAATCGCCGCTGGCGTGCCATTGCAATGTGACGAACCCGAGGGGTTCAGCACCTTTCGACTGGGGCTGTTTGGCTTGGACAAACTGGCTGATATTGACGGCACACTAAAGCGGCTCGAAACCGCGCTTGATCAGGTTTTATAGGCTGATCAGCAATCAGCGCCGCACGGTGGGTTTGTAATTTGTCTCGCGCTGGTGGTCCTCATCGGATTCGGGCGATTCAAGGCGAACATATTTGTCGCGCACGGCTTTATGCCGCCCCGCATCTGCGCCAGCGCGGCGGGGGGGTGATTTGCCAAGCTTACGGATAAACTGGCCAATCAGCAATGGCACGATGCCCGCTGCCAGAAATATTACCCCGAATCCCCAAGTGCTGAACCATGTGTTCAACCGCACTGCGGAAAAATCCCGACTGTCATACAGAATTTCCATTTTTTCACCAATGGCAAAATTATAACCGCTGGCAGAAAGAAAGGTGGTGCCTTGCTGAAGCTGACCGTTAGTATCAACATAGCCAAACGTGGGTTGATAGCTGGTGCTGCCTTCGCTGGTATTGGCGGCAACGCTAATTACCTGTCCGGTGGTGCTGATGGAATTTTCCATAAAGCCATAGGTGGCATAGGTCATGGCAGCGCCAACAACAA
>JALSGU010000092.1 GCA_026982575.1 Paracoccaceae bacterium
ACACTTATCCATACGTCGCCAGGGGATTTGACACAGAAAAGCGTGTGCGCGGGTGCGTTTGTCTGCGCGCGCACGCCAGAGAGAGCGAGAGAGAGAGAGAGAGAGAGAGAGAGAGAGAGAGAGAGAGAGAGAGAGAGAGAGAGAGAGAGAGAGAGAGAGAGGGAAAAGGAGAGAGAGAGAGAGAGAGAGAGAGAGAGAGAGAGAGAGAGAGAGAGAGTGAAGGACACCTTGGGCGTGTGAGGTGTTGTTTCCGCAGCTAGTGAGAAGGTTCGGATGGAGTGACATAGTCATGGCCTCTTCGGCTTTGTGAGCATCTTACGTGCAGGTGCAGTGCATTGGGAAATGCAGGCAGAGTTCTGTCTCCCTCCTTGCCTGATCGTTCCTGAGTCGTTGATTGACACGTGGCTGAAGTGGAGGGGAACCTGAGAGCAGGTTTCCTGCGACTAAGCTGCGCCGGTTCGTGCGCTGCGACCGTGGTGACTGAAGCACGCTGAGACGCATTTGATGATGCCCTGTAGGTACCACCGTCTCGCCACCTGGAACCACAGTGTCGCCACCAGGGACCACAGTGTCGCCTCCTGGCACCACAGTGTCGCCACCAGGGACCACAGTCTCGCCTCCTGGCACCACAGTCTCGCCTCCCGGAACCACAGTGTCGCCACCAGGGACCACAGTCTCGCCACCAGGCACTACCGTCTCTCCACCAGGTAGAAGCCTGCGCTTGTCGTGTGCCTCTCCCCTCCTGCCTTTCTTCTCCCGTGACCGTGGTCTCGTCTGGAGGCAGCGCGCGGCGGTCTCGGTGGCTGTAGTTTCCTGACCAGCGTTTTGGCGGTCGTGGCGTTTTGAGGACTCGGAGGAGCGACTGCGTCCCTGAACTGCCCGCTGCGAGGGAGCTTTCTCACCCGGTGTATCTGCGCCAAGGAAGAGGACGCGAGCTTTACTCTGTCCAAGCTGCATCATGGCAGAGCGACGACCGTCTGCTCCAGCAGAGCCTTCTTCGTTGCCGCTGGCTGGAATGAAGCGATCGATCAGCTGGTCACTGGTCATGCCACGGCCAGAGCTGGTCATGTTGCCGTTTTGGAGTGCCCTCCTCTGCCACGGCGTGGAATGCCCACAATGATGGAGAGCTGGCGGATCTTGCCCTTGCACTGCCGCGATGTGGGATGCTGGCGATGGCTGATACTAGCCTTGGAGGGTAGCGCAGGCCTTCTTGCTCCACTGCACACGCTCCGTCTTCCAGTCGTTTCCTCCCCGTGCCGGACTAGGTTCTGCCGTGCGCGTCTGTGTTTGGCGAGGACGGGGCTGAGGTCCGATGGCGTGCTCTCGCTTTGAATTGCGGAGACTGCGATCAGTTGGGAGGCCAGAGATGCCAAAGGCCGATGGCGCCTAGGGCATCGGTGAAGGGAAGAGAGTGCCGGTGGTTGGAACGGTTCGTCGGCAGCGTCTGTGCTGCGGTGCTGCGCGCTCTTGGTGGTGAGATGGGAAAGGGATGGAGGTTGTCTTCAGCTTGCCGTGACGTGCATGTCAATGCCTTGTGCGCGCGTCTTGTGAGGAGTGCTGGTTTGGCGATGCTGGCGACTGGGTAGCGTTCCAGGGTGTGCGTGATGCCGCGGGAGAGCTGAGCGTATGCCGCAGCCTCTTGCCTTTGCTGGGTCACGTGACAGTTCCCGAAGACACCGATGAAGGCTTAGCTGATTGCTCTGCACAGCCAGGCTGCCAGGGAAGCGCTGTGTGGGCGTTCGTCTGGCACTGACTTCCGCAGGCTGTTTGCCGCAGGAGCCAGTGAATGGAGCGCGTGACTGGCGTGTCGCCGGACTGCGTCCTGGGCACACCTGGCATGCGCAAGCGCGAGAGGGCTTGGCGTGCGTAGAGCAGACCGGAAGTGGCAGGTTGTAATCTCTTGGAAGGGCTTGATACAACATCCTGGTGTGATGCTGCTGGACTTCCTCGTATCACCGGAAGGACTTGCCAAGGCGATTGTTCTTGCCTACCCTTTGAAGGCATGCCGAGAGGACTTCTTCTCCTTCTTCCTCTTCTTCTTTTGTTTCTTGTTGTCATCCAGTTATGGACCTTGAGCATAGTGAAGTGCACGTGAGCTTGCGTGACCCTTGGGGCATGATTGCAGTAGTCGTGCCGGTGAGAAGGCAACGTCGCTTGTGGAGAAACTGTTGAGTAGCTTCCTTGTACATGGCTTCAGTGGAGGCGGTTCCCTGAGTGGTTCTTGAAGGGTTGAGTCGTGACGGGACTGTGCTGAGAGAGACTTGGTGATGCCCTGTAGGTACCACAGTGTCGCCACCGGGCACAACAGTGTCCCCACCAGGGACGACAGTCTCGCCGCCAGGCACCACTGTCTCGCCACCGGGAACCACTGTGTCGCCTCCGGGCACGACAGTCTCGCCTCCAGGGACCACAGTGTCTCCGCCAGGGACCACAGTGTCGCCGCCAGGCACCACGATCTCGCCTCCGGGCACGACAATCTCGCCACCCGGAACCACAGTGTCGCCGCCTGGTACCACGATCTCTCCTCCCGGAACCACAGTCTCCCCGCCAGGGACCACAGTCTCGCCTCCTGGAACCACCGTCTCGCCGCCTGGTACAGACATACCTTCGACTTGTAGTTTGCCCCCTCGTCCGCCCCTGAAATGCACGCTCGGCGACCGCGTCCCTTCTTCTTCCCTGCGCCACGCTGCAGTTTGCTCTTCTGCGTGAAGCAGCGGAAACCTTCCTGCAGCCAAGAGCCGGGGCTCCCCGATGCAGTTGCCAAGGGAAGCTGCCATGCCACATAGGACGGCTGGGGCATCCACGACTACATGCAAGAACTTTTGCCATCTGGAAGCATGACGTGGTCGCTTCCCAAAGTTTCCTAAGTGCAAGAGTCACCAGGGGCTAATACACTGGAATCAGCCCCCTCGGTGCTGCTTTCAGGTGGAATGGAGTAGCCCTCTACACTAGTCACTGGAAACACTGCCCATGTGTTGCTTCTCCCTGGGGACATCCCTCTGTGGGTGGCGTCCGCTGCCACAACGTGCATCGGTAGCGTCGCCACCGCACACGGAAGTGCTTACGATGGATGATGTTGCTCCGTTCCTCGTCCCTCCCGTCCCACAGCACTGCGTGTGGCTCGCTCTGTCTGGCCATCCGTCCGACTGCTTTCCTCAGATGACTTCCTGACTCTGCCTTTGTTGGTCTCCCTTTCAGTCTGCGCGACTTGGTGTTGGTGTGCTATCTCTGCGAGCGGCGCCTGTCCTCTTAATAAGCATGGTGCCGTGTCCGAGTTCGATGCGATCCTCGAGGGCGGCTTGAGCGCAGGTGGCGTCTTGGGTGCTGCTGCCACGCCTGCGTGGCCGCAGAGGAGAGTAGTGTGGTCATTTCGAAAGCCGAGCAGGGTCTGGCAGCAGCAGGCCGTCGGAGTGTCCCTTGAGACCCGAGAGAGACGGCAGTGACGATGGAGCAGCAAGACACCCCGTGTATGGGAGTTCACCTTGCGTCGACTTCTTCCGTAATGTCCGTGCAATAGATTTAGGGTGCGGACTGCGATTGCGTGCCTCCGCGTCAGCTCTGGCATGTGCCAGGAGGGTCGCGGGTCTTTGGTGGAGGAGGAACAGGCCGCGAGTTCTCAGGAAAAGTCACCTTGGAGGTGGAGGAGAAAGACTCCGGTTGGAGACTGCAGCGCTTTCCCACGCAGACTTATCCATACGTCGCCGGGGGATTTGACACAGAAAAGCGTGTGCGCGGGTGCGTTTGTCTGCGCGCGCACGCCAGAGAGAGCGAGAGAGAGAGAGAGAGAGAGAGAGAGAGAGAGAGAGAGAGAGAGAGAGAGAGAGAGAGAG
>JALSGU010000093.1 GCA_026982575.1 Paracoccaceae bacterium
CCCAGAAAATGGGCGCTGGCCATGGCCAGAAAAAAGGCCGAAACCACCAGCAAAAGCCCGCGCAACAGGTTTGAGGGTGGGTGCATGGCGTTACTCCGCTGCTGCGATGCGGGATTTTTGGGCGTGCGCCATCAGGCCTTCGCGCACCCATGCGCCGTCATCCCATGCCTTGTTGCGGGCTGCCATCCTGTCAGTATTACACGGGCCGTTGCCCTTGATTACCGCAAAAAATTCTGCCCAATCAGGCTGGGAATAGCTGTAATGGCCGGTTGTTTCATCCAGTTTGATGGTTTTATCCGGCAATTCCAGCCCCAGAAATTCGATCTGGCGCACGGTCTGGTCAACAAATTTCTGGCGGCCCTCGTCATTGGTCATGACCTTGATTTTCCATGCCATGGATTGGGCCGAATGCACTGAATCCGCGTCGGGCGGGCCAAACATCATCAGGGCCGGAAACCACATGCGGTTCAGCGCGTCCTGGGCCATTTTTTTCTGATCCGCGCTGCCTGCGCACATTTTCATCATGATATCGAAACCCTGACGGGCATGAAAACTTTCTTCTTTGCAAATGCGCACCATGGCGCGCGAATATGGCCCGTATGATGTGCGTTGCAGCGCCACTTGGTTAACGATTGCCGCGCCATCCACCAGCCAGCCCACCGCGCCCATATCGGCCCAGTTCAGGGTCGGGTAATTGAAGATCGACGAATATTTCATTTTGCCCGATAAAAGATCGCGGGTCAGATCATCGCGGCTGACGCCAAGCGTTTCAGCCGCGCAATATAAATAAAGCCCGTGGCCGGCCTCGTCTTGCACTTTGGCCAGCAAAATTGCTTTGCGCTCCAGCGTTGGCGCGCGGGTAATCCAGTTGCCCTCCGGCAGTTGGCCGACAATTTCGGAATGGCCGTGCTGGCCGATCTGGCGAATTAAGGTTTGGCGATAGGCATCGGGCATCCAGTCTTTGGGTTCGATTTTTTCAAACGCGTCTATGCGGTTTTGAAAGGTGATTTCCTGTGGCGACATATCTGCGCGGGCTTTCACGCCTTTGCCGTCGGTTTTTACCTCTTGTGCATACATTTTCAGACCCTTTCCAGAATAAGTGCGGCGCCCTGCCCGACCCCGACACACATGGTGCAAAGCGCGTATCGCCCATCACCATGGTGCAATTGATAAGCCGCTGATAAAACCATCCGCGCGCCCGACATCCCCAAAGGGTGGCCCATGGCAATGGCGCCGCCATGGGGGTTCACAAACGCCGCATCATCAGCAATGCCCAACCCGCGCAGGCTGGCCAGCGCCTGGGCGGCAAAGGCCTCGTTCAGCTCAATCACATCCATATCGGTTATTTTCAGGCCGGCGCGTGCCAATACTTTTTGGCTGGCAGATACGGGGCCGATGCCCATAATACGCGGCGCAACCCCTGTTGATGCCATGGCAACAATACGCGCCATCGGGACCAGATTGTTTTTAACCGCGGCAGTTTCGCTGGCCAGCAGCATCGCCGCCGCACCGTCATTTATGCCCGAGGAATTACCCGCTGTAACCGAATTTTCATCACCGTTGATGCCACGTAATTTGGCCAGTTTTTCGGTGCTGGTATCGGGGCGGGGATGTTCGTCGGTGTCAAACACAATCGGATCACCGCGCCGCTGTGGCAGGGTAACGGGGATGATTTCATCGGCAAATACCCCGGCTTTTTGGGCCGCGGCCCAGCGCGCTTGCGACCTTGCGGCAAACGCGTCTTGGTCGGCACGGCTGATGTTGAATTCATTGGCAACATTATCAGCGGTTTCGGGCATGGAATCTATGCCGTATTGCGCTTCCATTTCGGGGTTGATAAATCGCCAGCCGATGGTGGTATCAAACACCGTGTTGCTGCGCGAAAAGGCGGTTTTGGCTTTTGGCATCACAAAGGGTGCGCGGCTCATGCTTTCAACGCCGCCAGCGATGGCCAGATCGTAATCGCCAGACCTGATGCCCCGCGCCGCCATGCCCACCGCATCAAGCCCCGAAGCACATAACCGGTTTACCGTTATGCCCGGCACATCGGCCGGCAGCCCCGCCAATAATGCCGCCATACGGGCGACATTGCGGTTGTCTTCGCCAGCCTGATTGGCACAACCAAGGATCACATCGTCAACGCTGGCCCAATCAATATCGGGGTTGCGTTTTATCAATGCCGCAATCGGCAACGCCGCCAGATCATCGGTGCGAAGCGATGACAAAGCCCCCCCGTAACGCCCGATAGGCGTGCGGATGGCATCACAGATATATGCGTTCATTTGGGGTTCCCCTTTGTGATGAGGGTAGCCGAGCGGATATCACCACGCAAGATAAATGTTACAAAAATCTATGTATTGTGAAAATAATGTAACATTAAAGGGTTTTGATATCGGGCCGTTTCAGCTGTTGCAAGATATCACGCACCAGCGCCCTGCATTCGGGTTCGGGCCAGTTTTCGGGTTGAATTTCCAGCGGCATTTTTGGCGCGCGCAGCACCAGTTTGCGCCAGTGATGCACAATTAGCACCCGCAAAGCCACGGTTTCCAGCGCGGTGAAATCTGCGGGTAGGTTTTTGCTAACCCGCTGTAATGTCTTGGTAAAATTTTGTAATTCCACATTCAAAGCTTTGGGAAATACCAGCGCAGAAACCCAGTCAGGCACAAGGGCATCCCCGCCCGCCAAAACCAGATATTGGTTTTGTTTCGGCGCAACCCCATGCCCCAACAGCACCGAATTATTCAGCAAAACATAGCCGTTTTCAACCAGCCCTGCCGCCATGGTTTTGCGCGCGGCAAGCGGCTTTGAGGGTAAAACCAGCACATGCCAATCATCCGCAACAGGTGCAAAACTCCCGTAAATCCGCGCGCTGGCGGCCATGCTTTGCGTGCGGCCAAAATCCGACAGGGCGTAATGGCTGTTGCGACCTGATTTTTCGCTGATTAACCAGTTGTCTTTGCGCAAACGGTGCAGCGCCACGCGGGTTGCCTGGGGTTTTATGCCCAGAATTCCGGTGATTTTTGCCAGTTGTGTTGCCGAAATCCGGTCATCCGTGCCTTGGGCCATATCGCCAAACAAGGTCACAACCAGCGACCAGACCCGCTGGTCATTTTGCTGCAAGGCAAAGATAGATTTTTCAAAAGCCGTGGCTGTCATGCGATCTGTTTAGCAAAGCGGTTATGAATAGGAAACCATGGTCAGTAATTCATATTCGGCCACCGGTTCATTATGCTGGTTTTGCAATAAAACATGCCAGCGCACCTCGCCATATTCATCGTTGCGGCGGGTTTTTTTGCGCAGGGTCAGCTGGGCTTTGATGCTGTCATCGGGTTGCACCGGCTTCAAAAACCGCAGGTTTTCAAGGCCGGTATTGGCCAGCACCGGCCCGGGGTTTGGCTCCACAAACAGGCCTGCCGCAAAAGACAGCAACAGGTAACCATGCGCCACCCGACCGGGGAAAAACGGATTAGCCTTGGCCGCGGCATCGTTCATATGGGCATAAAAATTATCGCCGGTGAATTTGGCAAAATGCTCGATATCTTGCAGGCTGATTTTGCGCGGGGCGGTATGGATGGTTTCGCCGATTTCAAGCGTGTTAAAATCGCGGGTAAAGGGATGGGCCGGCGGGGTGATTTCAGCCGCGCCTTTTACCCATGTATTGCCAATGGCGGTTAAAATATCGGGGCTGCCCTGCACCGCTGTGCGTTGCATATAATGCAACACGGCGCGGATACCGCCCAGTTCCTCACCGCCCCCCGCACGGCCCGGGCCGCCATGCACCATATGGGGCAAAGGCGCGCCGTGCCCCGTGCTTTCCCCCAT
>JALSGU010000094.1 GCA_026982575.1 Paracoccaceae bacterium
AACGCTGGCCGGCCCGCCCGAAAGAATCACCGCGCGTGGCGCAAATGCGCGGATAAACGCGGCATTGACTTTGTTATAGGGGTGGATTTCGCAATAAATATTGCTCTCGCGCAGGCGGCGCGCGATCAGTTGCGTTACTTGAGAGCCGAAATCGATTATCAGCAGGCGGTCATGGGATGTATCTGTCATTGGGGCTAATTAGGGCCATGTGCGTTTAAGCACAAGGCCCCGGTGTTATTATTGGTTCCGGTTTCTCCTAGGATCAGGATGCATTACAACCACTAAATGACGATAGCGGCGATGCAGATTGCGGAGAAGAATCTGTGTGCATATCGGCCATATCGGTTGCTACGGGCCTCCAGTCCTTGACCATCGCAAACGGCGTATAATTTGGAATTCAGCCCGCGTTTAATCATATAAATAATGCCGCCGAGCACCCGTAGATCGTCACCCCCGTGAGAGTGTCGGGAATAAGGTTTCAAGCGCTCGATTTGCGCTTGGATGAGCCAAAAGTGATCTGCCATGAGAACGCCTCCTGCCCGGAGCGAATCAGAAACCAGCCCGCTTGGGAATCCTGAATATTAATAGATCCTGCCCCTGGTATTCCCAGTTCATAGTGAGTTGTAACTCACTGCCTTTTGCTTTTTTCAAGCGCGAATTGCGATGAATCGGTTTCAAAAACAACTGGAAGCGCTTTAGCGTTCGGTCAACTTTAGTTCGATCCGGCGGTTTTGTCTAAGCGCTTCGGGACTGTGGCCCGGGTTAATGGGTTGGAATTCGCCAAACCCTGTTGCGGCCAGACGGTTTGCGGGGATGCCTTCGTGTTCGATCAGGTAGCGCACAACCGAAAGCGCGCGGGCCTGGCTTAGCTCCCAGTTATCCGCATAGCGCCCGCCAGCGCCCAGCCGGGTTTTGTCTGTGTGCCCGTCTACTCGCAATATCCAGTTGATATCTTCCGGAATTTCTTCTGATATTTCAAGCAAAACCGATGCAACACGGCCAATTTGGGTGCGGCCATCTTCGCCCAGATCTGCCGAGCCGATGGCAAATAGAACTTCGGAGCTGAACACAAACCGGTCACCAACAATTTGCACGCCTTCGCGGTCCCCTAGCACTTCGCGCATTTTGCCAAAAAATTCTGAACGAAAGTTTCGCAGGGTGGTTGCTTCGGCTTCTAGCAAGGCGCGTTCGCGGCTTTCGGCATCAGCACGGGCGGCTTCGGCATCTGCGCGGCGCCGTTCTTCGGCTGCTGCACGGGCCAGTGCCGTATTCAATTCCGACCCAAGCGATTCGATACGAATCTGGGCCTCGATATCTTTGGCGGCAGATGCATCCAGCAGGCCTTGCAACTGGTTCAGTTCGCTTCGCAATGCGGCGGTTTGCTGGTTGAGAAGGGCGATTTGCCGTTGGCTATCGGCCGAGGCGGCTTCCTCGATGCGCAGCAACCTTTGGGCTTCGGCCAAGGCGACCTGCTGTTGTTCAATCACCGACAGGCTTGACCCCTCTGATTCAGCTAATTCCCGTTGTGCAGCGCGCGCTGCGGCCAGTTGCGTCAGGGTTTCCAGTGCTTTTTGCCGTTCCTCTTCCAATGCCAGCGCCATCGCGGTAATTTCGGTGTCAGCCGCCTGAAGCCGAACCCGAAGTGCTTCGGCAGCGGCAGCATCGGCCAGTTGGGATTTTTCCGCATCGCTAAGGGCGGCGGCCCGTTCAGCCAGCGCCAGCTCGGCGGCAGTGATCTGAACTTCTCGGTCGGCAAGAAGTTCAGCCAGCCGTGTTTCATTCTGGCGGATTTGCTCCAAGGCGGCCTCGTTTGCGGCAATTTCTGCTTCGGAGGCAGCTATTTCCTGTTGCGCAGCTTCCAGTCTGGTTTGCGAAATTGCCAAAGCGGTGCTGGTATCAACCGAGGTTTCACGGGCCAAAGACAATTCTTGCAGCACTGCAATCCGTGCCATTTGGGCGATGTTCAGGTCTTCTTGCAAGGCCCGTGTGGCTTCTTGAATGGCGGCCAGTTCGGCCCTTGCGGCGGCGGCATTTGCGGCCTCTGATACCCGTGCGCGTTCGGCAGCATCAAGATCAGCGGCGCGTTCAGCCAAGGCAAGCTCTGCGGCAATTACGGCAGTTTCGCGGTCTTTCAGCAATGTTGCGAGGCGTTCGGCATTTTCACGGGCTTGGACAAGTGACAGGGTTTGATTTTCCATTTCGGATTGGGTTTGCGCGATTAGCGCTGTGGCGCTATCGACATCGTTTTGCAGGGTTTCAAGCTGGGCCAAAGCCGCAATTCGGCCCTGTTCGGCAATTGTTAATTGGCCTTCCAGCACGGCTTTTTCTGCGGTCATTGTTGCAAGGTTTGACATCAGACCTGCCAGTGATTCACGATCTTCTGACAGGTTGTTTCGGGCCGCGTTTAGCGAATTTTCCAGATCACGGTTTTCGCCCGACAAAACTGTGATTTCTTGCCGGGCTTCGCGGCGCGCCAGCTGTGCCAGAAAAAGTGCTTGGGTGGCGCTGGCGATTTGCGATTGCATATCGGCAATTTGTGCAGCGCGGCGGCCGGTTTCAGCCTCCAGGTCGGCTATCATGGCCTCTAACGCTTCGGCGCGGGCAGCGGCCAGCCTTGCTGCCTCGGATTCGGCATCTATTTCGCTGCGCACCTGCGCCAATGCCAGTTGCGCTGCTTCTTTTGCGTCGATTTCAAGCGCGGTCTGGGCCAAAAGTGCGGCCTCGCGATCTTGATTTCGGGCAATGATACTTGCGATCTGTTCGTCGAAACTGGCTATTTTTGCGGCTGATTCTAACTGTTGCACCAGCAAATCATCCCGCTGTCGGGTAAGGGTGGCGATCAGCGCGCCTTGTTGGTCATTGCGTGATGCGGCCAGGGAAAGCGCGCCGTCCAGTTCACCAATCTGGCTTGCCAATGTGCGGCTTCGGTTTTGCTCCAGCCCCAATGCATCGGCCAGCCCCGCAACCTGCTGGGCAAGGTCGGATAGCTCCCGGTCCTGATCTGTAATGGTTTCGGATAAAACAAACTGAACGATCATAAAAATTGAAATAACAAAAAACAGCACCAGCAAAAGTGCTGTCATGGCATCAACAAATCCGGGCCAGATATTGGCCACTGACTGTCCGTTTCCGCGCCGCCCCAAGGCCATGTCTTACCCCTGCCGTTTGTTGGCGAGCGCCAGAATGCTTTGGGAAAGGGTGGCCAGATCGCCGCGTAATTCGGCGATGGAATCCTGCCTGCCGGCTGACATTTCCTCAAGTATTCGCAACAACTGCACATCGATATTGCGAAGCCGTGAGCGGGCTTCGCTATCCAGCAATCCTGCCACTTCCTCTCGGCCTTGCAGAATTTGTGTCATGGTTTCCTGATTTTGGGCGATGCGTTCAAATATCTCACCATCAAAATTACTGCCGCCCCCGCCGTCGGCGCGGTTGGCAATGGAATGGGTCATGTCGGCAATGGATTGTGACAATTCCCCAAGGCTGGCATCGGTTTTCTGGCGGGCCTCCTCGCCGCGCAGGGTGACGTCTTTCAGGGTTTCGATTTGTTGTGCGGTTTGTTCCATAAATCCGTAAAGCGCTGATGTGTCATTGCCGCCCTCGCCATCATTGGAAACCAAGCCGATTTTGGTAATAGAGGAAAGCCATTCTTCCAACTCCATGTAAAACCGGTTCTGGCCGTGGCTGGCGAACAGTTCCAGCAAGCCCACCACCAATGATCCTGCCAACCCCAGCAATGAGGATGCAAATGCCGTGCCCATACCGCCAAGCTGGTCTTCCAGCCCGCTCATCAGGTTGGCAAACACTTCGGCGGCGGTTTGATCTTCCTGGGGGGCCAATGATCGAATGGTATCAACCACCGCTGGTACCGTGGTGGCCAAGCCGTAAAACGTGCCCAAAAGCCCAAGGAAAATCAAAAGGTTGGAAATATAGCGGGTAATATCGCGCAGCTCGTCCAGACGGGTGCCAACGGAATCAAGAATGGAGCGCGTAGAAGTAGAGGTTAAGGATTTACGGGCGTTTTTGTCGGATAACAGCGCTGAAAGCGAGGCCAGCAAGCGCGGGGCATGCACAAATTCATGGCCCGGGCGGTCAATCGCAAACCCCTTGATCCAGCTTACGGATGAAATCAGCGTGTAGACTTGCCAGAAACAGGCCAGCACGCCGGTGACAAAAACCGCAAGAATAACCCCGTTCAGATAGGGTGAAACCACAAATATCGAAGCCATGGAAGGATAGGCAAAATAGGCCCCGACCAATACCAGAGCCAATAGAAACAACATGGTTATGGTTTGGCGTTTGGGTAAGCTGAATTCTGGTTCGTGCTTGGTATCAAGGACTAGTTTCATGCGGGCTTAATGCTCCTGATCGCTAAAATCATATATTTGGTGCCGAATATCCGGAAAATAAGCACATAATGTGGCGCAATTCACCTGAATCTGATAAAAACACTTCAAGAATAGACAAACAATCCCTAAATATCATGTAACGAAATAAATATTAAACCCCTGAGGGAGACCAATAATGTTACAGACCGTCGGCGCACCAGCAATTGCCATCCTTGTATTTGCAATCATTTTAATCTGGATGACGGTAAAAACCGTTCCCCAAGGGGAGCAGTGGACGGTTGAACGTTTCGGGCGGTATACGCGCACCTTGCAACCCGGCCTCGGGTTTTTGTTTCCGGTGATGGACAAAATCGGCGCCAAGATCAACATGATGGAAACGGTGCTGGACATTCATTCCCAAGAGGTAATCACCAAAGACAACGCTATGGTGGTCGCTGACGCGATCGCGTTTTATCAGGTGATTGATGCATCGCAGGCAGCATACGAGGTGCGCGATCTGGAGCGCGCCATTCGCAATCTTTCCATGACCAACATCCGTGCGGTGATTGGTTCCATGGATCTGGATGCCAGCCTTTCCAATCGTGACCAAATCAACAACCGCCTGCTGACGGTGATTGACGAAGCGTCGCATAATTGGGGCGTAAAAGTGACAAGGGTTGAAATCAAAGACCTGGCACCACCAGCCGATATTAACGAAGCTATGGCGCGGCAAATGAAAGCCGAGCGGACTAAGCGTGCGGATATTTTGCAAGCGGAGGGCTTTAAACAAGCAGCGATTTTAAAAGCCGAAGGCGAACGCGAAGCCCAGATCCGCGAGGCTGAAGGCGCCCGCGAAGCGGCGTTTCTGGATGCCGAGGCCCGCGAACGTCTGGCCGAAGCCGAAGCAAACGCAACCGCGATGGTATCAAAAGCCATTGCCGAGGGTGATATTCAGGCCATCAACTATTTTGTGGCCACCAAATACACCGAGGCCCTGCGTGATGTTGCTGCATCCCCGAACTCCAAAACCATTATGATTCCGCTGGAAGCAACCGCCCTGATCGGGTCTATCGCCGGTGTGGCAGATATTGCCAAGGCCGTTGCCGGGAAAAAGGAGTAAAACATGGACTTTTTCACATGGGTTGGTGATTTATCCGGCTGGTATTGGCTGGCGCTGGGCATATTTCTGATTGCGCTGGAGATGCTGGTGCCGTCATTTATATTGATCTGGCCGGGGTTGGCGGCAATAATTATTGCGGCGTTGGTGGCATTGCTGCCCGATATTGCCGGTGAATGGCTGGTTCTGGTTTTTGCTACATTATCGATTGCGCTTATTTATGCGGGCCGTGGTGTTTCGCGTAAATTGCGTAAATCCGAACCTGTTTCAACATTGAATTCCCGTGCCGAAAGCATGGTCGGGCGTCATGCAAAAGTGGTTAGCTTTGAAAACGGCGAGGGAAAAATCACCATTAGCGGGGTGCAATGGCCTGCGGTCTGGCAGCCCGGTGAAATCGCGGCCGAAGGGCATATGGTGGTTATTCTGGGGGCAAGGGGCGTTAGCCTGACAGTCAAAAACCTGTGACCTGATGTTGCATCAAAGAAATCAACTTGATTGAAACGGGGGTTATGGCTAGGGTTCTGGAATTGCAATAACCGGATCTGTGCCAAATGAAATTTCTAAAACCTGTCATTCTCGCAACTGCAGTTGTGTTTCCCTTTCAAGCTTTTGCGCAAACCGCGTGTGAATCCTATACGGTTGCCCGCGGTGATACATTGCGGGTGATTGCTGAACGGGTATATGGCACCCGCGATATGTCGTCGGTTATATATAACGCCAATCGCGGGGTTGTCGGCAGCAACCCTAACAATATTAAAATCGGTATGCGGCTGAATATTCCCTGTGAGCCATCCGCTGTTGCAAACGAGACACTTGCAACTGAGGCCGTTGTAAGCGAGATAGTTGCACCTGAGGCAGTTGTAAGAATTGTCACCGCCCCGACGGCGATTATTGTCGAAAGCGCGGAGCTTCCGAACGCGATATCGAACCCACTTGAAGCCAATGTTTCAGTTATAGAAACTTCTGTCGATGAGCTGCCAAGTGCCGCCGCCCCTGCTGCCGAAGACGTACCGATGACCGCACTTGTGGTTGTTCCGTCAGCCCCTGTTGCGGGAATTGCGCCTGTGGATGCAAAGAATTTATCTGATATCCAGTTTCCAGATACCCCAACTTTTGTTTCTGCAGGAGTGTTTCCGCCTTTTTCTGATGGTGACGGGCAGGGCATGATGACAAATATCGTGCGCGCCGCGCTCGAGGGGAATGAACACTTAACCAGCGTTGAGGTTAACCCGGTTTCGCAGCCATTTGACCCTTTGATGGCATCCAGTGACCCTGATGTGATTTTGTCTTTTCCCTGGATCAATCCCGGATGTGAAAATGCTGAATATCTTTCTGAACGCTCAACCGAGCTTTGCGCGAACTTCCAGTTTTCCAATGAAGCTTTTGAAGTAGTCATGACCTTTTTTGTAGCGGACCGTGGCGGGCTGGCACAAGCAACCGAACCACAGCAGTTTGACGGAAAAAACATCTGCGTGCCGGAGCAATACCCGGTTAGCCATTTGACAGAAGCAGGCTTTGTCGAGCCAAATGTCACGATTATTCGCGGCAAAACCGTTGCTGAATGTATGGGCAAACTTTTATCCGGCCAGACAGATGTCGTGAACGCGGATTACCTAAGCATTGAATCAACTTATGCCGTGTTGAACAGTCAGTCGATCATTGTTGAAAACACCAGCTTTACGTGGGTCCGTTCGGTTCATGCGATCGCCAGCAATGAAAATCAGGCGGGGCTGCAAATATTGCAGGCTTTTAATGATGGGCTAAACAGAATTAAAGAATCAGGTGAATGGGAAGATGTGGTTCAGGAATTTATGAATTAGGGTCCCCATCCCAGGCGCCAGTTTTCAATTGCTACTGCGCACTTGCACCTTATGCTAACCGCCGTGATTTCACCATTCCGACCAGTTGATCCAGCTCCGGGTCGGCAATGCCGATCCCGGTAAGGTGATCGGCGGTATTAAACAGATATTCCCAGTTCGGGCCGGTATTTCCCGCTGATTTGGCGATGATGTCGGCTTGGGTGTCCAGACATAAATTTCCGGTATATTGGCTGTGGCTGCGGTTAATTACATAACAAACCGCATCAACATCTGCGCCGCATTCCAGCATTACCGGCTGGATGCTTTCCTCATAAGCCGATGTAACCAATTCACGTTCGCGCAGATATGCCAAGGTCTGGCTGGCGGATTCCGCGGGAACCTGAAAGGCCACGCCATCACAATAGGCAGATTTTTGCGGGTCCAGCGCCAGAACAAGGCCGGGGTTTTCCGGGGTGCCGCGATAGGTGATCGAATACATGCAAAAGGCGCGGCGAAACCCGTTCAGGCGCGCACGTTTGCGGCCGGAATACGTGAATCCCGGCCGCCATAGCAGCGACCCGTATCCAAATACCCAAAACCCATTTTCCGACATTATGATTTACCCAAGCGGTTCAATCCTCTATAAACAACCCATGCAATGATTGGGAGAGCAAAATGCGTTGGCTGGTAAGGCTGGTATTTATCGGATTGATTGGCTGGAGCGGATATTGGTTTATTGGCGCCAAAGGTCAGGAAAAGGTTTTTGCCCAATGGCTGGAAACCAACCGCGCCAATGGCTGGATTGCCGATAGCGCCACCATGAACGTAACCGGTTTTCCCAACCGGTTCGATACCATTATCGAGCAACTTGAATTACAAGGCCCGAACGGGGACTGGGGCTGGCAAGCCGACGGCTTTCAGGTTTATGCACTTTCTTACCAGCCCAACCATATTATTCTGGCTTGGCCGGGAAAACAGGTTATTTCCAACCGCTATGGCAGTTTAACGCTGGAAGGCACCGAGTTTCGCGGCAGCATCATAGTGGCCCCCAACACCGACCTGACACTGGAGCGGCTGCAAATCGAGGCCACGGACCTAAGCGCCATTAGCAGCCTTGGCTGGAGCAGCTATGCAACAAGCACCAATATGGCCCTGTTTCAAGACACCGAAATCCCGACCCGATACCGTTTGGGGCTGGATTTTACGGATGTAACCTTTCCTGGCGAATTTATGGCGGCATTGGTTCAGCTTGGCCAGAATTCGGATGTAATTTCAAAAATTCAGGCCTCGGCCTATATTTCGTTTGCGGATGAAATCAACCGGAATACAATCAATGCCGGCCTTCCGGATTGGGACATGCTGGAACTTGAAAGGCTTGAAATCAACTGGGGCAGGGCGAACCTGACCATGACCGGCCAACTGACCCCCGCAGCAAACGGGTATATCGACGGAACCATTGATTTTACTGTTGAAAACTGGCGAATGCTATTCGAGGCATTGCGCCAAACCGCAACATTACGGCCATCGGAGCTTGCATTGATCGAGGGTGCGCTGATGGGTATTTCGCAAGGTAACCGGCTGGAATTTACGTTGCGCTTTGACAATGGCAAAGCCTATATCGGCCCGTTTGTTGTCGGGGGTGCGCCAATTAATCCGGTATATTAAGGGGCCGATACTGTTACCGACAATAAGACCCCGAACGATATCTGGCAGTGTCCAGATGAAAATGATTATAATGGAACCGGTCCGAAAGCGGCCCGAGCACGGTGCCAAATGGCCCACAGGCGCTTTGGTGCAGGGCTTCCATAACCCGACCTTTCCGGCCATTACCCCAATCGTTTTCAACGCTTAACACATCGCCATTGGCCAAGGTAAATGCGCCGATATCAATGGCATTTCCAAGCGCGTGTTCCGACAGGCGCGCGCCTCTTTGGCTGTTGCGGCTGCGACAGGCATAAGATGCCAGCACCGTCATTTCGGTAATCCGGCTGCGAATCTGGCGCATCGCGGCTTGTGCATCATCCTTAACCCAGTCCGCCAGCGTGTTTGCTGTGCGACAATTCAGCCGCGCCGGTTGGCTAAGGCGCACCCCTGACACAAATTCAACGCTGACCGCATTCGGGATGCCACAAGCACCGGTGCCGTCAATAGCATCGATTTTCTGCCCCAGCAGGTCGGGGTTGCCGCATAATTGCACCAGCCCTGCGGTTCCGGCAAGGTCGTTATATTCGGGCATAATGCTAACCCCGCTGCGCCCGCAGGCGGCAAGAAAGATAAGCAGGCCAAGGGTTAATCCGTGCTTCATTTTTTATCCGTTTCTGCTGCTGCAACACGGCCAAAATCAACCGCATCGGTGTCTTGTCCGGCGTCGATAATGCTGCGGCGCACGTCTCGGGTGCGGGTGAAATAATCAAACAGAAAATCGCCATCGCCGGTTCTGATTGCCCGTTGCAGGGCAAATAATTCTTCGGTAAAGCGGCCCAATACCTCTAATGTGGCGTCTTTGTTGTGCAAAAACACATCGCGCCACATGGTTGGGTCCGATGCGGCAATTCGGGTGAAATCCCGAAAACCGGCAGCGGAATAATTGACGACTTCTTGTTCGGTAACCCGTGACATATCATCGGCCACCCCCACCATGGTATAGGCAATTAAATGGGGTGCGTGGCTGATCACCACCGCCACAAGATCATGGTGTTTGGCATCCATGATCTCGACCATGGCGCCAAGGCCTTGCCAGAATTCGGATAGCTTCGCCAGCGCGTTTTTGTCTGTGTCTTTGGGCGGGGTTAACAGGCACCAGCGATTGTCAAACAAATGGGCAAATCCCGATTCAGGCCCTGATTTCTCGGTGCCCGCCATCGGGTGACCCGGAATAAAATGCACATTTTTTGGCATATGCGGGCCAACCGCATCAATCACGGCTGATTTCACCGAACCCACATCGGTAACCGTGGCGCCCGTTTTTAGATGCGGGGCGATGTCGGCGGCAATCCCTGCCATTGCGCCAATCGGCACTGCTAAAATCACCAGATCAGCGCCCTTTACGGCCTCGGCGGCGGTATCGAAAACCGCATCCACCAAGCCAATATCCAAGGCTGTTTGCCGGGTTTGTGCTGAGCGGGCTGTGCCGGTAATTTTAACTGGCTGGCCATTCCGGCGCAGCGCAAGGCTGATCGATCCGGCAATAAGACCAAGCCCGATCAGGGCCACATGGTTATAAACCGTCATGCGCGGGCACCTTTCATAAATTCGGCAATACGCCCGGCAACGGCGCGACATGCGATTTCGTCGCCGATTGAAATACGCAAGAATTCGGGCAGGCCATAGCCCGCAACATTACGCACAATCAACCCGTGTTTTGCCAGATAAGCATCACAGGCCAGGGCCGTTTCGGTATTTTCAAACCGCGCCAGAATAAAATTGGTATGGCCGGGGTCGGACGGAACCCCGACCGAGGCCAGTTTTGTGGCCAGCCAATTGCGCCATTTGGCATTTTCCTGCTGGCACCTTGCGGTATATTCTGTGTCTTGCACGGCGGCCTCGGCGGCTTTCAGGCCCGCGGCAGAAACATTAAACGGGCCACGCACGCGGGTTAGCGCGTCAATCACATGGTCAGGGCCAAAGCCCCAGCCAACACGCGCACCGCCAAGCCCGTAGATTTTTGAAAAAGTGCGGGTCATGAAAACATTGTCACGCGCTGCAACCAGCCCTGCATGGCCATCAAAACCGGGCACAAATTCTGCATAGGCGCCATCCAGAACCAGCAATGCCTGTTTGGGCAGATTTTGGGCCAGCCGTGTGATTTCGGCATCGGAAACCATGGTGCCGGTCGGATTGTTGGGGTTGGCCAGAAATACCAGTCTGGTGGCATCGGTGCAGGCCCCCAACAGCGCGTCAATATCGGCCACACGATTTGATTCCGGCGCGATAACCGGCGTGGCCCCTGCTGCCAATGCTGAAATCCGATACATGGAAAAACCGTGTTCGGTGTATAACACCTCATGGTCCGGACCTGCATAGGTCTGGCAAAGCAGGGTGATGATTTCATCAGAACCGGCCCCGCAAATGATGTTTTCGGGGTTTAGACGATGGGTTTTTGCAATGGCGCTCCGTAACGCGAAATGATCCGAGGGCGGATAGGTTTCCAGAGATTCCGCCATTTTTTTATAAGCCGCTTTGGCTAGCGGGCTTGGCCCCAGCGGGTTTTCGTTTGACGATAGTTTTGTCACACGGTTCCCGCCAGCGGGGCCGGATTTACCGGCTGTATAAGGGGTTATATCCAAAATTCCGGGTTGCGGAACGATGTCCGGATGGGTGCTCATTTTGCCTGACCTGCGCTTGTTTTATGTAACCTTAGCGGGGTTTATTCGGCTTGGCCAGAAACGCGCGTGCAATTGCGCAAGATTTTACCTAATTGGCCGCATCAATTTTGTCCATCAGCACTTTTGCGGGCTTTTCAAACACTTTTGCGGCTTGTTGCACATAATCGCGTGCTTGTTCGAAATTTCCTTCTTCGACTAGACAGCGCCCTAAATTTAGTGCAGCAGGCGCGGGCAGGGGGCCAAATGTAACAGCCTTCAGGAAATATTCGATGGTTTTTTTGCGATCACCGTCAGCTTGGGCAAAATCCGCCAGCCGCCGCCATTTATCAGCGGTATTGTGCAGCTTTGCTGCGCGCAACATATAATCCTCGGCATCTGTAAATTTACCCAGATCAAATTTCACAATTGCGCATTCCCGCAACAGATTTGCAATCATCATAGAGGCCCCGTGCAGTTTTTTATTTTGCTTCAGGTCTGCATCTATCAGTGTTTCTGCAATATCGCTTTGCAAGCGGGCCGACAGGATTTTATAAATCCCGACGCTCCGGTCTGTATGGAATCTTTGCTTGACCGGGCTGCTTGAATACATGCGGATAATTTCGGTATCTACGGCATATTTGCGCAGAAAATCCAGGTATAAGCAGGTGTAAATCAACGGGCTGCTGTTTTCGGGATAGGGCAGTGATTTGGCTTGGATCGTATCGGTGAACAGGTCCAGATTGCCTGCGCCCATGGCGGCAAAAAACTTTTGTAATGCGATTCCGTCATCGGCAATCCTTTGGCAAAAAGCCAGTTGATCCGCGTTAATTGGGGCTTTTCCGGTTCGGGTTACATCTGTTTTTCCGGGTTTTGTGGCAGCCGCAGCAAAATAGCCAAGCCTTTTGGAGCTTGAATTCACGATATTGGTAAAAAATATCAACCGGCCATCGCGCCACGCCGGAAGAAAAACCTGTTCGTTATTATCTGTTAACATTTTTGGCACCTTGTTGATCTGGGTTCTTTTAATTCAATGACTTTTTATATCAAGTCTGTTATGGGAATTCAGAGGATTCAAACCAAACGAACAAAAATCTATTGGCATTAAATTGAAATATGGTAACCATGACCTTTATAGTTGCGTTTATTTGAAATAGGTATTTTCCTCGGATTTCGTTAATTTTACGGCAAAAGAAAAATTCATGAAAAAAGTTGTCTTACATGTCGGGCCGTCAAAAACAGCCAGCACAACCGTGCAGAAGTTTCTTTCGGAATATTCCGGCAAGGCACCGCTTGAATACCCCGAATGGGGCTGGACCCGGCCCGATGCCGGACACCATAACCTTGCCTATCAATTGCGGAATGACAAACGGTTTAATCCGTCGCTTGGTGGGCTGGATCGACTTTCCGAGGATTTAAAAGCAGGTAAATCGCTGTTTTTATCTTCCGAGGATTTTCCGATTTTTCCGCCTTTTATCAAGCGTCTAAAAGATGTTTGTGATAAATACGATGCAGATCTGGAGGTCGTGTTTTTTGTGCGTGACCCGATTGCGCGCCTGAATTCGATGTATACGCAACAGATAAAAACCTTTGCTGAAAACTGCACATTTGCCGAATTTGTTGCCAAAGCCATGCGCGAAGACAAATTATTGCTGCGCAAAAAGGTCAAATACCCGTTGGAAGAACTGGGCATCAAAATCAGGTTTTTGCCGTTTATCGGGTCAATGCTGAACCAGATATTTGCCGAAATGTGCCAAAGTTACGGGTTCGAAGCATCTGCCGGTGATTTTTTGCATACAAACCCCGCGCCATCCCCCGAGGAGATCGCGCTGTATCGCCAAATTGGCCATCAGATGAAAAACTCTGAAATCAGCCATTGGGGCGCCAGCGCCAAATATTCGGCCCAATACGGATATACGCGAAAATATTATGGATTTGACAGTTGGATGATCGAAGATGTGCGCAAGGTTTTGCAGGATCAATATGATGATCTTGAGGAATTAGGCGTGGAAAAATATCGTGAAGAGCTGAAAGCGACGTTTTTCAAAGCCAAACCCAAATGCGCCAATATCGAAGACCAAGATGTTTTCCAGGAATTCAAGCGCGATATCATCAAATTTATGAAACTGTAAGCAGCGCTGATTTTGCTGCGACAAATGCCTTGAAGCTACGTTCGTCTTTCAGAATTCTGCTTTGAATCTCCAACAGCTTTTTGGCATGGGAACGGTTTTTGTTGAGCCGGTCAAGGCTGGCAACGTAACCCTGCACATCCTCGGGGTTGGCAACATATTCGGGCCAGTCATGGCCCAGAAACCCGGAAATACCACCAATATTCGGGGTGACAATCGGCAAGCCCCGCGAGGCGATTTCCATTAAAATATTCGGGGTGCCATCAAATTTAGAGGTATAAAGAAATGCAAAACATTCATCAAACGGCAATGCATCAATGTTGAAAAACTCGCCCCCGTCGGTCACGTTTTCAGGCATGGCTTGCCAGTTAATTTCCACATCTCCCAGCACCCGCCGGCCATACATAACAAAATCAAGCTCGGGCAGATGGCGGGCGATATCCGCAACAATTTGCGGGTTTTTCTGGCTGTCAAACCGGCTGGCCCACAGGACTTTGGGCCGTTTTACGGGGGCTGGTTTTATCGGCTTAACACTGTCGATCGGGTATTTCATGGCAATGGTTTTGGTCGCCGAAAGCTGATACATCGCCTGCATTTCTTGTAAATACCAGTCATTGTCAAAGACAAATTTATCAACAATATCATGTATTTCAGGGATGTATCGAAAGTAACCATCAAAGTTGCCCGGCGCGTGGATATGCGGGCAAAAGGCTGACACAAAAATGGTTTTGCAGGCCGCGCGGATTCGGGTTTTCAGGGGTTTGTCCGACAGTGCGGAATAGCCAATGAATGAATGGATCAGGTGCAAGGTTTCAGGCTGCAAAACCTCGATTGCTGCGGTCAGAACCCGGGTTTGGTCTTCTTTTATCAGGTCGCTATACTGGTTGCCGGTTGCTTGGGCATAGATTTCCGGCAGGTTTAGAATGTTTAGATCATGGGCCAAAAAACGCTTTGTTACATCGGGTTTGTCCCCCAGTACGATCAGCGGGTTAAGGCCCAGCTCACGCGCCGCCAGATAATGCCAAAGCCCGACCAGCTCTGCTCCGCCGGATTCAAGCCATGGCAATACAATCACATAACCAAACCTGTCTGAAAATCCGGCGCGCAGCGCATCGGTCAGCGGCAAAAGCCCGATTGCTTTTTGCGCGCCCCATTGCATGTTTTCGCTGGAAACTGCGGCCAAAGGCCCGTTGCCGGGATGATCTTGGCTATTTTCAACAAGCTGTTCCAATGCTGTTTGTGACATGGCGGTAATTTTCTGGATATGGGCATCGCGCGAAACGCAGCCGCGCTGCATGGCGCTATCGCCTTCAATCAGGGCCGCATAAATGCCGCTTTTGATCACACCCTTGCGCCACCACCATTGATAATGGTCACGGGAATTTTTGAAATAGTGCCAATCGGACCAATCCCCGGGCGCGTCCGCCGCGTGGGTAATGCGCCGCCCTTCGGCTTGGCCGTGGTCTTTGAAATGCAAAGCCAGATCGGCCTCGTCCCAAGTGCCTTTTGCCCAAAGCTCGATCAGGTCAAGATAAGCCTGCCAATAGCTGGAAATCTCTGCGCCGTTCATGGGGATTTCCCTGTTGCGATTGCCAGTGTTTCGCCGCATGTGCTGACTTTTTTGTCGGGGTCTACACAGTAATAATACAGTGCTTTGGCCAGCTCTGCTGCGGTTTTTGGCGGGGTTTTGCAAATAGGTTCGCGGGTAATTACCGCGATGGGCGTGGTTTCACCGGTAAAACACCGGTCATACCAGACCGAAAAAATATCCTGCGGGGCTGAAAACGTGTTCCAGCGGCTGATATATTGCCCGGTTTGATTTTTCGATACCGATATTTGCGGCGGAACAATCCAGATATGCTTGTTGTTGTGCAAAAATTTCAGGGCCTCTGGATACCAGTCTTTTGGCATCCATGTATCGTTGGTTCGGTATAAATACGATTTTACCTTGCTATGTTTCAAAATCAGAAAATCAACCTCGCCGCTTTGTTCAACCTGAAAGCTGACACCTTTGCCAAAAGTTTCTGCTGGCAGGGGGATGACGGGGGCAGGGGGAGGCGGTGCCAACAACTGGTTAAGTTCAAACCCGTCTGCATGGGTGATGCTGCGATAGCGGTGGCGGGTTGTGGCATTGATGCTGTCTGTTAACTCGTTTGGCCAAGGCTGAATGTTCTGGTCAAGATTTTGTTGCAGGGTATCTGCCAGATCAGGCTGGGCAAAAACCTGTAACTCACGGCCTTTATGGGCTTTTGAGAGGGTTATATTCTGGGCCGTGTTATTAAGCGCGGGCGACATGACATCCTGATAAGCATCAAATAGCACTGCCGTAACGCTTTCGAAATTTTCCAGAAATACCCGATGGAATTCTTGGAAAAGCTGTGCAAAAACATCGGAACCCAGATCAAGTATGATGCTGCCCTTAAATTGCACCAGTGGGCGCATTAACAAGCGATTATGATAGTATTCCTCGGTTTTGTAAAACCGCTGAAAATGGGATATGCAGATAATTTTTGCCCCGAAACGGCCCATCAAGCCAAAATCGGAAAACACATGTGCGCCCTCATCGACAACCAGAACCGGTTGGTGGCTTTGATTGTTATGGTCATGGGCGGCTTTCAGGAAAAGCTCGACAATTTTGTCAGCGGCGCACAGGTTTTCCATGGTGGCAAAAATAAAAATCTTGGGCCGTTCGTCCAGATCGCGCATCAAAAACTGGGTGGCGCTGACCACATTATAATGCAGATTGGGCAATTGGCAGCGCAGCACCCCGTGGGGCACGGCGCGGTAATCGCTGATCAGGGATTCAAACGTGCCCTGCAGGGTTACCTCGTGCCAAAACCAGCCAGGCGGCAGCCCGTCACCAATTACCGGATCACCCTTTGCTGTCATGGAATCCGCAAATGCGCGGATGCGCTCTGGGCGTCCGGCCCGCTGGATTTCATGGCGTAAAATGTTTTCGGGGTCAAACAGGGGGGATGCGTCATGGATCATACCCGGGGTCAGCCCAAGGCTGGTTTCGGCGGATTTGGTGCGGTAAAAACAAATGGTTTCGGGAAGGTAACTGTGGCGAATACCGGCGTTGATAGTATGGCAAGACCATGTCCAGTCTTCATTACCAATGCCGATGCGTTTGTTATTATAGGGCATCGGGAAATCATCAAATATTTTGCGATTCAGCACCGATTTGTTGGAGAAATACCATTCCGAAGCCAGAAATAACGGGTGAAACCGTGCATCCCATGAATCGATCATTTGGCGAATGTCGATTTCCATACCGAAACGGGCAAACAGGCTGGTGTGGTAAATGGTGCGCGGGTCTATTTCACCGTTAGCCTGCATTTCAAAGAATTTTGTAAACCAGTTTGATGAAAACAGATCATCACCATCATGCAAAAACACCCAGTCGTTTTGGGCCTGGGCAATGCCATATTCGCGCGAGGCGCCAAGGTCGGCAAATTCTACCGGAATAATCCGGTCGATCACATCCAGATATTGTTTTGCCACGTTAACGGTTATCTGGTCGGCATTGTCGGCAATGACCAGCAGTTCAATATCATAGCCCGCAGCCACAGCATTGGTTTTTGCCAGCCGCAGGCTGTTTAAGGTCGGCGCCAGCAGCAGGCCTTCTTTGTGGATGTTTACGATGGCGGTGGCGCGGGTCAAATCAGGTTCTCGTTTGTGGGCCACATGGCTGTTTCGGGTATTTTAAGGTTTGGCACAAAGATTGCCAGCACAACAATGCTATTCGCGTGAAATTACTAAAACTTCATTTATTTCCAAGCTGGTTTCCTGATCTGATGAAATTACCAAAACCAGATCTGTTTTGTTAAATAATGGCCCCCAGCGCATCTGATACGCCTGTCTTGCGCGAATTTCGCGGCATTGCTGGCCATTTTTGTGCTGTTCAATCGCGGTGTCGGTCGGGGTTTGATGCAACGAGACCTTGGCCAGCCCGTCCGAACCTGAATTGTTGATTTCCAGTGCAAAAATTTTGTCGGTATAGCTGGTATCCGCCACCAGCTTGAAAGTCAGTTCGGTATCCTTTTCCAGTGTAATTTTTTGGGTAATTTGCCCAGCTAAATCAACCGGCTTTGCCAGCAGAAATTCGTTGAATGTGGCGGTTTTTACATCGATACCAATTGTTCTAACCCCGTTTATCCATGCAGGGGATGGATCAAACCCCAGAATTCTGCGATCGGGCAAATCATCAATAAAAGGTTTGGTTTCAATTAGTTGCGGTAAGGGGTTATGAGTTATGTCCAGATCGGATTTGGCAATGCGCGCTAATAGCCTGGGCAGCAAGTCACGGTCATCTTGCTTGCCGATGACATTACAATCATCTGAATGGAGCATCAGGCAAAGCGGTGCAAGCCGGTAATCCGACGCAAGAATGCTGGGCATTTTCCCGGGGTAAATATTTAGCTTGCCCTCAACAGTTTTGCTGTTGCTTGTGTAAATCCGGCCGGGCTTTATACAAGCCAGCCCCAAGGCAATAAAACCGGTTGTAGGCAATGTGTTCGGAGATGCAATTACCACCGGCCCATTTGCCAAAGATACCAGATCACAAAGCTGGTCACCCTGACATTTCCGAGCCTGAAACGGGATCAGATTTTTGTGTTCTTTTGCTTTGAATAGCAAAATATCCGCCTCGCTGGCAAATGCGCGGGCAGATGGGTTTTTTCGGGAATATTGGGCAAAACGGTCAAAGTCGGGTCGGGTTAACAAGGGGCCAATAAAAATATCGGCTTTGGTTTCGGCTTTGGTCGGGACAATGCTGGATGCCGGTTGGTGAAAATAATAGGCATCAGTTGTGGTTTTGACAATTTCTTTGGGGTGCCAATGCCGTGACCGTTCCATGGCAGCGGCAAGACTGTCCGGATCGGGGTCAAACATCAAACAATTTTCACCGTCTTGCCAGATATCGGTTTTGCCAAAGGCCAGACAATCCTTGGCAAGCAACAAGGGGCGGCCTGCTTTGGAGACCTCAAACGCCAAAGTGCAAAGGCTCTCGAATGCGGAGCAATGCACAACCCTGCCGCTGGCAATTGCCGATTGGCGTTGTTGTTCAGGCAAATTGGTTTCAATGCGAATGCGAGATCTGAAACCGGCAGGCACTTTTAGGCGCAGTCCATCAATATACTGTTGATCGAACCCATAAGAAATCAGCCGGAAATTACCCGCAAAATCGCTTTTCGAGGTCAACAACGCAAGCGCCGCCATGATAAACAGTTCTGGCCGCTTAAAGGGTTGAAAACGCGATGTGAAAATGAAATCGGCGTCTTTTTCCGTTTCGGAAACCGGGCTTTCTGTGTCGGGCCAGATTGCGGGCGGAAAAGCGGTTTCAACCTTTTTTAGCCACGCGTCCGGCAGGTTGAAATGGGCCTGGTTGCATTTAGCCAGGGCAGGCAAATGCACGATCACCCGGTCGGCGTCGCGCAGGCTTTGGCGCTCCATTTCCAGACGCGGGGCCAGCCAGTCGCTTCGCATATGGTAAAAGGGTTCGTGATTTATGATCAGCGAAAGGGTTGAGTGCACCCGACAGGTAATATCGGTTTGTGCAAACGCTACGCCCGCCTTTTTGGCGCTTAATATAACCGCCCCGATGCCCATATGGTCGGGGATTTCGATATGGTCAAACTTGCTGCCAATATGCTTTTCTGCCTGCAAAACCGCATCCAGAAACCGCAGGCCCTTCAGGAAAGGCTCTTTCAGGTTTCGGGTTGCCGCCGCGTTGGCAAGCGTCGCGATACCCAGATGTTTGGCGATATTCTGGTCGCTATCAACATAGTGAAACGTAACAATTCCGGCAAAAGTTTCAGACAGGATTTTTTGGTCTTGGCCAGATTGCGCAGGCATAACCACATGCAGGGAATGATCGGGATCAAGGCTGTGGCTATGTAAAAAAATATTATGCATCAACCGGCCAATACCACCTAGATCTTTGGGATACAGCTCTTCGATAAGGAAGCAGGTCGTTGTCAATTTTGCGCGCCTTTTATGCTTTTGGTCACTGCTATTTCAAATCACCGGTTTTCGCAAGATCGTGGTGGGTGTAAGTTGTGTTTGAGGGTAAGCTTATGGGTGAAAAGCCAAGGTTTATTAGGTTGTTTGGTGAATTTTTCTTTACTTGCCTATGTCTCGACCATTATTCAAAACCAGTAAGTGTTTTTTCGAGCCGAGTATCCCACCCATTAAAAATTTCGGAGCAATTTATGGCCAAGTTAGCAATTAAAATTATCGACAGCACAAATGGCGGCTTTGCTGAAAATGTTGCCATAGAAACCCGTAAAATTGTTGACGGCAACTGGGAGCTGGTTTCCAAAAGCCGCACCAATCTGGACGGGTTTGTAGTGCTTGCGGATGGTGATCATTTGGAAAATGGCGGTTATTACGAGGTCACCACATTTCTGGGGGCCTATTTCGATGAATGCGGGTATTCCTTGCCGCGAATGAAATTCGTCGACATCCTGCCGCTGCGGTTCGGAATGGAAGATGCTGTTGAAGACAGTGAAATTGTTTTGTCTATAACACCATACGGGTATACAGTGGTTCATACTTGATCAAGATTTTTTATATTTAATAAAAGCGGGATTTATAATGGCTGAATTGGTGCTTTGTTTAGTTGATGTTGTGCGTGGGCAACCTATTGAAGACGTTGAAATAGATGTTCAAAAAATGATCGATGGCGCTTGGCATCCGGTTAACCAGCTGGTTTCGGACAAAAAGGGCAGGGCGATGATTATCCGCAATGACCAAACCGAAGATCCGTCAGGATATTACGAGGCCACGGCCTCGCTTGGTGCGTATTTTTTGAACAAAGGCTATGTGCTGCCAACCCTGAAATTTGTTGATCTATTGCCGATCCGGTTCGGGATATCCGATATTAACCAGATATCCCGGGTGATTGTTTCGGTGACACCGTTTGGATATAGCCTGACCATGGCATAATTGCTGGACTTTTGGTGGGTGTTGGGATTATGCCTCCGGTATGGTTGATAAAACTAGTCAGATATATAAATCCCATCGCAAAGCCCGTCTGGATATCTGGTCGATCGGCAGCATAATCATTGCGCTGCTGATTCTGGCACCCATTCTGGCGGTGGTCTGGATCGCGTTTTTTCCAACCGAAAATATCTGGAAACATTTATTGGCAACAACCCTGCCGCGCTATTTTCGCAACTCTTTGTTTCTAATGGTTACGGTGGGGCTGGGGGCCGGCATTATCGGCACCGGCACCGCATGGCTGGTGGTGATGAAGCGGTTTCCAATGCGCCGTGTGCTGGAATGGGCCTTGCTGATGCCTTTGGCCATTCCTGCCTATATCGGGGCTTACGCACTGGTGGATTTTCTGGAATATGCCGGGCCGGTGCAAACATGGATGCGGCAGTTTTTTGGCTGGGAAAATTCGCAAAGCTACTGGTTCCCGGAAATCCGGTCTATCTGGTTTGCGGCGCTGGTTTTAACCTTGTCGCTTTACCCTTATGTTTATCTGATATCGCGGGCCGCATTTCGCGAACAGTCGGCAAATATGATCGAGGTTTCGCGCGCGCTTGGCTGCGGCCCATGGCAAAGCTTTTTTCGCGTGGCCCTGCCATTGGCGCGCCCCGCCATTGCCGCCAGTCTGGCGATTGTGATGATGGAGACCTTAAACGATTTTGGCACGGTTGATTATTTTGCTGTACAAACCCTGACCACCGGCATTTTTACGGTTTGGTTACAAGGCTATAATGCAGGTGGTGCCGCGCAAATCGCCAGCGTAATTTTAACGCTGGTTCTTGCGTTGGCGGTGTTTGAAAAACTGAACCGTAAAAAGCGCCGTTTTCATAATCTGTCAGCGCGGATAACGCCCGTAACCCCCGAACGGTTGCGCGGCATTCGGGCGTTATTGGCCAGTATCGCCTGTTTATTGCCGTTTTTATTGGGGTTTGTTTTGCCGTTGGGCGTGATCGGGGCCAATGCAATGGCGCATCTTGATACTTGGGCAGACCCTGACCTTTGGCGCGCGGCTGCTAATACGGTATTTTTAGGGGCTATGGCTGCTTTGTTGGTGGTGATCGGAGCGTTATTTATGGTATTTGGCGCGCGCAGATCGAAACTGCGTTTGCCGCGCATTTTGATGCCGCTTACCGCGATTGGCTATGCCGCCCCCGGTGCGGTTCTGGCCATTGGCGTGCTTATTCCGCTGGCCGCGTTTGACAATGCATTGGCAGATTTTATCGAATCCCGGTTTGGCGTTGATATAGGCCTGATCCTGACAGGGTCATCGGCAGCAATTATTTTTGCTTATATCGTGCGGTTTTTTGCCATTCCGCAGGGCGGTATTGATGCGGCATTGGGGCGGGTGACGCCCTCAATGGAAATGGCGTCGCGATCCTTGGGGCGCAATTCATGGCAAACTCTTTGGTCGGTGCAGGTGCCTTTGATCAGGGGGTCGGTTCTGGTGGCGGGGCTGCTGGTTTTTGTTGATGCGGTAAAAGAACTGCCCGCCACGCTTATTTTGCGGCCGTTTAATTTTGACACCCTTGCCACACGGGTTTACGGGCAGGCCTCGCTGGAAAACCTGCCCGAGGCAGCCCCTGCGGCATTGCTGGTGACATTAACAGGTTTGCTGCCGGTTATCTTACTGGCCCGTGCGGGCAACAGGGCGTTTCGCAAAAAATAGGCGATTTAGCCCAATGGTAATAAAAATTGACGCGATCAAGCGTTAAGCTCCAGCACCATTCCATCAAAGGCGGGGGTGACGTTTTGGGGCGTTTCAGCATCAACACTGGCATAATCCATATCAATATGCATGTTGGTCAGCACTGCTTGTTTGGGTGCGGCTTTGATGATCCATTCCAGTGATTTTTCCAGATGGATATGGGTCGGGTGCGGGTCCCTTCGCAGGGCATCCAGCACCCAAATATCAAGGTTTTTAACCATTTCCCATGCGGTTTCATCCATATCCGAAACATCCGGCAAATAGGCCAAACCGGCAATGCGAAACCCCAGCGCATCAATACGGCCATGTTCGACCTCAAATGGTTTGATCAATATTTCCCCGCCGGCACCGTTAATTGTGATTGGCCCGTCAATGGGGTTCAGGTCCAGTATTGGCGGATAATTGCTTTGATTCGGCTGCACAAAAACATAGCCAAACCGTGAGATCAGATCATTGGTGGTATTGGCATCCGCGTAAACCTGAAGGCGGGTTTTCATATTGTAAACCACCACCCGCAGGTCATCGACCCCGTGAACATGGTCGGCATGGG
>JALSGU010000095.1 GCA_026982575.1 Paracoccaceae bacterium
GGTTTTGCCATGGAATATCCGGTTTCCCGGGTGCTGTGTGATGCCCGAATATTGAATATTTTTGAGGGTGCCGCCGAAATTCAGGCCAATGTTATTGCACGCCGTTTACTGGCCTGATTGCCCGTTCAAAACCGCCACAAACCTGTCCCTTGCTTGTGGCATTTCCTTGCGCCCATCGCTGGCAAGAATACCCGATTTCAGAAAATAACCAGAAAGCACAAGCCCCTGCATGATTGATTCATTTGATGGCAAATGGAATTCAGGATCAGTCAAAAAAACCGGCAATTTCAATAACCTGTCCTCCCATCCAACCGCGGCCGCACTGCTGACCGCCCTGCCGGTTTTGGGCGAAACATAAGCAAGATTATCGTTTGTTCCTGTTACCGCGCAGCCCGCCAGATCAAGCCCGAACCCCAATTCATCCAGCATCAACAGCTCCCAGCGTATATATTTTGCCAGCCACGCGCTATCGATCGAAAAATCCTCCATCAAAGCCATCACTTTTGCATAAATTGCGCCTTGTGGTTCGCGCTCGGGCAGGCATGTCAGAACAAGGCCCGAAATCGCCGCAAACGCCGCTATTTCACGCCGCCCTGCCATAATTTCCGTAACCCGTGAAAATTTAGGTTCAACGCTAAACGACCCGAGATGTTCCGCAAGCCGCGCCCGCCATCTAACCGCCAATTGCGCCCCGGGTTGCAGCAATGCCGCTGATTTACGCGCGCCACCGCCCCGCACAACCCCCGCATGGCGGCCGTGGTTTTTGGTTAACACCTCAATAATAGCAGCCCCCTCGCCGTGCTTGCGCACCGATAGCAGCATGCCTTCATCTGTCCATTCCATAAAGTCAGGTTAACGGTTCAAACCCGCTTCGTCGAGCAGGGTTCTGCCCTGTTTGTCCTCGACCTCCAACACCCAGATATCGGGGTCAAACCCTTGTTGGCGTTGAATGGTTTCTTCAATCAGTTGATCCGCCCCTTCAGCCAGAACCATCCAGCTTTGCACGCCGCCCAGATCAAAGCTGCGATGAAACAATTTTGCATTCCCGTCGAGCGAGTTTGATTTTACCAAAACCGCGCCCGCGTCAGGATCCCCGCGTTTCGTTACAAAAACCGGAATTTCATTACCCTGTAATCTCTTAATATAAGCCGCCACCCAAAAGCCGGTTTTAAGCTTATTCGCCATAGGCTTAGACGGATCCATCGCGAAAATTCAAGCCCATTTCAGAATAGCGTTCGGGTTCTTCCAGCCAGTTCGGGCGCACTTTGATTTGCAAAAACAAATGCACGGTCTGGCCCAGAAATTCCGACATTTCTTTGCGTGCCGCCATTGAAACCGCCTTGATGGTTTCGCCTTTTGGCCCCAGAATTATACCCTTATGCCCATCCCGCGCCACATAGATATATTGGTCCACCCGTACCGATCCGTCTTTGCGTTCCACCCAGCTATCGGTTTCGACCGTCAGCTGATAGGGCAATTCCTGATGCAGCCGTAATGTCAGTTTTTCGCGAGTAATTTCAGAGGCAATCATCCGCAACGGCACATCGGCGATCTGGTCTTCGGGGTATAACCACGGACCGGGCTTCATTTCGCCGGCCAACCATTTTCGCAAATCCGCTACACCATGGCCTTTTTCAGCCGAAATCATAAAGGTCGCGGCAAATTTATAGCGCGCGTTCAGCTCGGATGACAATTTTAGCAGCGAATCCGCCTTTACGCGATCAATCTTGTTTAACGCTAAAGCAATTTTCTTACCGCTTTTGATATGCGCATCCAAACCATCAATAATTGCGGCTGCGCCTTCGGTTAACCCCCGATGGGCCTCGATCAGCAATACCACCACATCCGCATCCGAAGCCCCGCTCCATGCGGCGGCAACCATGGCACGGTCCAACCGGCGGCGCGGCCTGAACAACCCCGGTGTATCCACAAAAACCAGCTGCGCATCGCCTTCAATCGCGATACCGCGAATGCGCGATCGCGTGGTTTGCACCTTATGGGTCACGATCGAAACCTTGGCGCCAACCATCTGGTTCAATAGCGTTGATTTACCGGCATTGGGTTCACCAATAAGGGCCACAAATCCGCAAGATTTTTCAGTCATTTATTTCTCCAGAGCATTCAAAAGCGCTTGGGCCGCCAACACCTGAGCAGATTTTTTCGAGGCCGCCTCAGCCTGTGCAGACGCACCATTTTCCAAGGTTGCCTTGATCACAAATACCGGATTATGGTCCGGCCCTTTGCGCGATATTTCAATATATTCTGGCGGTTGCAACCCCCGCCCCTGCGCCCATTCCTGAAGCGCGGATTTTGGGTCAAAACTAAACGCATCGGCGTTTGAAACCCGCTTTCCCCAAAACCGCAAAACCGCGCTGCGCGCCGCATCAAAGCCGGCATCAAGGTAAATCGCGGCAATGATTGCCTCCATCGCGTCACCCAGCAGCGCCATTTTGCGCCGCCCGCCCGATTGCATTTCCGAACGCCCCATCCGAAGCGCCGCCCCGACCTGCAATTCTGCTGCGATTTCAGCGCAGGTTTCCTTGCGCACCAGCGCATTCAGGCGCGGGGCCAGCTTGCCCTCATTGGCGGATGGGTCATCCAGAAACAACGCCTCGGCAATCACCAAACCCAAAATACGGTCACCCAAAAATTCCAGCCGCTGGTTGTCGGTTTTCTGGGTGGTTGTCATTGAAGCATGGGTAAGCGCCTGATTTAACAGTTCTTTATTGGCAAACTTGTGCCCAAGGCGATGTTCAAGTTCTAATGTTGCTGTTGATATGCTCAATTGATTGCCTTGAAATACCGGTCGCTGCGCCATGTCCAGAATGCCAAAATTGATGATCCCGCAGACGAGAACATCACCCGATCAGCACGTCCGATAATGTTTTCACGCGGCACCATGCCAACACCCGGCTGCCCGGGGCGATTCTGTGTGAACCGGCTATCAACCGAATTATCCCGATTATCACCCAAAAAGAAAAAATGTCCTTCGGGGACGATAAATTCGCGGGTGTTATCCGAACCGGTTTTACGAATATCCAAAATCGAATGACTTACGCCGTTGGGCAGGGTTTCCGTATATCTGTCTTTTTCACATATCTGGCCCACGGCCGCGTTATTCGAACAACTCGGGTCACCACGTTGTGGCCCTTGCGGGGCACGAAGTTCGGTAAATATACCATCCGGCACCAGTTCGACCGCAGTGCCGTTAATGTGCAAAACTGAATCGATCATCTGAATACGATCACCGGGCAAGCCAACCACGCGCTTGATAAAATCAGCCCCGTGAACCGGATGTTTAAACACCACAACATCACCACGTTCCGGATCAGAGCCAAACAGCCGCTCTTCTTTGCCTTTGGCAAACCCGCAAAAATCAACCCCGAACATGCTCGGGCAAGACGCATAGGAATATCCATAAGCAAATTTGTTCACAAACAGAAAATCACCGATCAGCAATGTCGGTTTCATCGAGCTGGAGGGAATCCAGAATGGTTGAAACAGCAATGACCGGATCAGCCCCGCAATCAAAAGCGCATAAACAATGGTTTTGACAGTATCCAGAATCGGTCCGTCTTTTTTCTTGGTTTTATTGGCCATAATTGTAATTTTTCTGATTATCTGAAGATTAGGGTGCTATGTGGCGTGGCAATAGCCCCGAGTCAAGGTCCGGTCAAGGCTATGGTCTAATCGGGCAATGCCTCTATCACCACAAAAGCCTGCGCCCATGGGTGATCATCGGTAAGGGTTACATAAATATGTGCGCTATGGCCCTTCGGGGTCATTTTAGCCAATCGTTCCGCAGCGCCGCCGGTGACATGCATGGTGGGCTGTCCGGTATGCAGGTTGCGCACGGTCATTTCGCGCCATGCAACCCCCATGCGCAGCCCTGTCCCCAAGGCCTTGGAACAGGCTTCTTTTGCTGCCCATCTTTTGGCATAGGTTTCGGCTGATTTTGCCCGACGTTCGGCGGTTTCCTGTTCTATCTCGGAAAACACACGTTGCACAAAACGATCCCCGAACCGCTCTAGTGTGGCGGAAATGCGGTCAATATTTGCAAGATCCGAACCTATGCCGATAATCACGCCACTGTCACCCCGATGGCTTCGCGCCGCGCTTCGTCCATCAATCCCCGCATGCGGCGGATGGCGGAATCAAGCCCTGAAAAGATTGCTTCGCCAATCAGGAAGTGGCCGATGTTCAATTCCATAATTTCAGGCAGTGCCGCAATCGGTTTTACGGTGTCATAAGTAATGCCGTGGCCGGCATGCACCTCCAGCCCCAGCTCATGGGCCAGTTGTGCCATGGATTGCAGCTTTTCGAATTCCGCGTCGCGCTTGACAAAATCACCCTCGTGATGGGCATCACAATAGGGGCCTACATGCAATTCAACCACCGGCGCGCCGATACGGGCCGCAGATTCGATCTGGCGCTGGTCGCTGGCCAGAAATATCGAAACCCGACATCCGGCCGCACGCAAGGGCGCAATGAAATCCGCGATCCGGTTTTCATCCCGCGCCAGATCCAGACCGCCCTCGGTGGTCAGTTCTTCACGTTTTTCGGGCACGATACACACCGCATGGGGGGTATGGCGCAATGCAATTTTTTGCATTTCATCAGTAGCCGCCATTTCAAAGTTTAATGGCAAGCCAATACTATCCATCAAGGCATCAATATCGGAATCGGTGATATGGCGGCGGTCTTCGCGCAGATGCGCCGTTATACCATCCGCACCGGCGGCCTGCGCCAGCAATGCAGCGCGGGTTGGGTCGGGGTATGTGCTGCCGCGCGCGTTTCGAACCGTGGCAACATGATCGATGTTTAATCCAAGACGCAAATATCCAAGCGGTTCAGAGGCTAAAAGGGCCATTTCAATTCTCCTGACTGGGTAATTCCGCAGTAACGCAAAAAAACCGGCTTGTCAGCCCTCTGCACGATCACTTGCTGCTTGTTTGCGGATTTTAGCCATTAGTTTTTTACGCCGGTGGATTTGATAGGCCTCTATCATCGGTTTTGCCAGAAAATAGGTTATCAAGCCAAAAACCGGCCCCATAAGAATCCCGCCCAATAAATAAGGCCAGAAAATTTCATGCCAGAACCCGGCGATTTTTTCTATTTCACTATGGCCGATCCCAAACCAGCTTTTGACCGTGGCTTTTAGCCCGTAAAACGCCTGATAAAAACTTTCATGCACCTTTGCAGTGGTCAGGGCCTCGCCTTTTGCGCCGGTAATCCAGTGACCCAACCCAAAAGACATGCCGATAATTACCGGAAATGTCAGCGGATTGCCAAAAAACGTGCCCAGAAAACCGGCCAGCCCGTTGGCGCGAAAAAGCCGCGCAACAACAACACCCAACAACATATGCAGCCCGAAAAACGGGGAAAACGAAATCGCCACACCAATCGCAAGCCCAAGTGCAATGCGATGCGGAGTATCGGGCAGCCGTTTGATGCGCAGCCCGATGTATTTAATAGCCCGCACCCAGCCGGTGCGCGGCAAAAATGATTCCCGCAGCCGTTGCAATACCGGTAGTCTGTCGCGCCGCTTAAATACCATTGGCTATGGGTCCGGGCTTGTTGATTTATCTGTTTTTTGCGGCGGCCTAAATGCCGCCACCTTTGTCATTGGTAAATGTGGTGTTGCGAAACCGCTTTACTTCGGCAATATCCGAATCGGCTTCGATGGCGGTTTGAATATTGGTCAGGTGTTCGATATCACGCACCATGATCTCTAGCTGCATCCGGTAAAAATCCGGTTTGCGATCGGTAAAATCTATATTAACGATATTGGCGCGATGCTCGCCGATCAAGGTGCATATCCGCCCCAGAACCCCCGCATCATTGGCCATGGTGATCACCAGCCGAGCATTATTACAAGCGCGGCCTGATTCAGGTGTCCAACGCAGATCGATCCATTTATCGGGGTCGTTTTCATATTCCGCCAATGCCGCGCATTCAATGGAATGGATCATAACACCGCGTCCGCGCACCGCAATCCCGACAATGCGTTCCCCCGGAACCGGCCCGCAACAAGGCGCGGGCGTGGCGCTTTGATCAGGTTGAAGCCCGATCACCCTGTCATCATCATCCGATGCAATGGGGGGCACCGTATCACGCACCAATTCCGGATAAAGCGCGCGCAAAACATCATGGCCGGTAATTTCAGCTGCGCCCAGACAGGCCAGCAATTCATCAGCAGAGCTATACTGCATGGTTTTTGCAGCCGTCAGCAACGCTTTGTCAGTAGCTTTTTTATTAATGCGCTCAAACGAAACCCGAGCAATTTCGCGCCCCAGCCGAATATGGGCGTCGCGGTTTTCTTCTCGCAGATATTTGCGGATCGCCGATTTGGCGCGGCCGGTTACCACCATTTCTTCCCATGTGGCTTGCGGGCGCTGGCCCTCGGCGCTGATCACTTCAACCGATTGACCATTTCGAAGCTGCGTCCAGAGCGGCACACGGCTGCCGTTTATTTTGGCACCAACACAGCTATCGCCCAGCCGCGTATGAATGGCATAGGCAAAATCGATCGGAGTAGCATTGCGCGGTAATTTGATCACCTGACCTTTGGGCGTAAAGCAAAATACCTGATCGGTGAACATATCCAGTTTAACATGTTCTAGAAATTCATCGGGGTTTTCCGATGCCTCGAACCGCTCTGCCAGACCGCGCAGCCAGCTAAACGGATCAACGGTAAAGCGGTTTTCCACCCGCTGCCCATCGCGATAAGACCAATGGGCGGCAATGCCGGATTCTGCTACCTCGTTCATTTCCTCGGTGCGGATCTGGATTTCGACCCGTTTGGCATTGCGCCCCGAAACCGTAGTTTGAATAGACCGATAGCCGTTTGATTTGGGTTGCGAGATATAATCCTTGAACCGCCCGGGCACCGCTGACCAGCGTTGATGCACCGCGCCCAGCGCAACGTAAGCATCCTCAACGCTATGGGTGATAATCCGGAACCCGTAAATATCGGAAAGCCGGTTAAAGCCCTCTTTGTTTTCCTGCATTTTGCGCCAGATCGAATAAGGGCGTTTTTCACGGCCCTTTACCCGCGCATCAACCCCCGCCGCATCCAGCGCCTTGCGGATGTCTTCGGTGATTTGCGGGATCAGATCGCCGGTTTCATTGCGCAGGTTAATAAACCGCCGCATGATCGAATTGCGCGCATCGGGGTTCAACACCCGAAAACACAGGTCTTCCAGTTCCTCGCGCATATATTGCATGCCCATACGGCCCGCTAATGGCGCGTATATCTCCATGGTTTCATGGGCTTTTTGCTGTTGTTTGTCGGGGTCCATCGCCTTGATGGTGCGCATATTATGCAGCCTGTCCGCCAGTTTAACCAACAAAACCCGCAGGTCTTTGGACATGGCCAACAGCAATTTGCGGAAATTTTCAGCCTGTTTGGTTTCAACGCTGGACAGTTCCAGATTGGTCAGCTTGGTAACCCCGTCCACCAGCTCGGCAATTTCAGGCGTGAACAGCATGGCCAGTTCTTTATAAGTGGCCTTTGTGTCCTCGATGGTATCATGCAACAGGGCGGTGATGATGGTGGCATCATCCAGCTTTACCTCGGTCAGCAGGGCCGCAACCGCGATGGGGTGGCTGAAATAAGCCTCACCGGAATGGCGAAACTGGCCCTCATGGGCGGCCAGCCCGAAAGCATAGGCACGCCGGATCATTTCTGCATCACAAACAGGGTTATAGGCTTCGACCAGACCGACCAGTTCTTCGACTTCGATCATAACCGCTCCAGACTAGCTGGCGCTTTGAGCTTCCATCAAGGCGCGCAGCATTTTTTCTTCGGACATATCGTCCTCAGGCTCGTCCACTGATTCTTTTTCCATCAGCAATGGCATTGTATCTTCTTCCGGCTCGTCCACTTCATTCTGGCTTTGCAGGCTCTCGATGGCTGATTCGCGAATCGCGGTTGCCGTAAGAGTTTCCTCGGCAATCTCGCGCAGGGCCACAACCGGATTTTTATCGTTGTTGCGCGGAACGGTAATTTCGGCGCCCGCAGCCAGCTGGCGCGCACGATGGGCGGCCATGATCACCAGATCAAAACGATTTGGGATTTTATCAATGCAGTCTTCAACGGTTACGCGTGCCATGCGGATTGCTCCAGTTTATGTTCCTGAGAAAGCCGTTATGTAATGCGCGCAGGCCTGAAACGCAAGGGCGCATTACGTCTGGCCCGGTAATATTTGCCAAACCGCGTCAATGTCCGATTGCGGCAGATCATCCAGCATTTCCACAACGGTTTTACCCAGAACCGGATGGCGCCATTGCGGGGCAATATCCATGAACGGCACCAGCACAAACGCCCTGTCTTGCAAGCGCGGGTGCGGCAATATCAACCGTTCCGGCATATCGGTTTTTTGCTGCGCCAACGGCAATTCGAACCACCGCTGAAATCCCGCCAAATCGGGGCAAACCCTGTTGCCGAAAACCAGCAGATCAAGGTCACAGACCCGCGCACCCCAGCGCGCGCCCCGCATCCGCCCCATTTCAGCCTCGATCCGGTGCAGCGCTGCCAAAACCGCATCTGCGTCAAGATCACTGCTAATCTGCACCACGCCGTTAATATAATCCGGCCCTGACCCTGCGGGAAAGGCCTTGCTGCTATACCAATGACTTTGCTGCAAAATTTCAATTGATTCGGCCCCGAACAACCTAAGCGAATGGGTTAGCACCGCCATTGGCGCTCCGGCCTGACCGGACAGGTTGGAACCAAGCGCAACAAAGCCTTGCACGGGGTTTTTAAGGGAAATGCGGGGTTGTAACTGGGCCATAAAGGTATATTTTCGGTTCTTTCACGCTGACTGCGTTCCGGGACATTACTGGTCGGAGGCCGCATAAGCAATTCTTACCAATTAAGGTGGAACCTAAATGTTTTACAGAGACGAACGGCTGGCGCTGTTCATTGACGGGTCCAATCTTTATGCCGCCGCCAAGGCATTGGGATTTGACATCGACTATAAACTGCTACGCACGGAATTCATGCGTCGCGGAAAATTGTTAAGGGCGTTTTACTATACCGCCCTTCTCGAAAACGAAGAATATTCCCCCATTCGGCCCTTGGTCGACTGGTTGAATTATAACGGTTATAATATGGTGACCAAACCGGCCAAGGAATTTACCGATTCCATGGGGCGGCGGAAAATCAAAGGTAATATGGATATCGAGCTGACGGTTGATGCCATGGAGCTGGCCCCGCATATTGATCACATCGTGATCTTTTCCGGCGACGGTGATTTCCGCCCGATGGTTGAATCCGTGCAGCGCCAAGGCGTGCGGGTTTCGGTTGTGTCCACCATTCGCTCCAACCCGCCAATGATCGCCGATGAATTGCGCCGCCAATGTGACAATTTCATCGAGCTGGACGAGCTGAAAGACGTAATCGGGCGGCCGCCGCGCCCCGATATTCAAGAAGGCTATAGCGAGCTGGAAGAAACCTGAAGGATTTGGCTGGTGGATATTCCGCCAGCCATCCGCTAAGTTCCGCAAGAATATTCGGAGCATATGAATGAACCCACCACTAACCCTTTATCTTGCAGCGCCGCGCGGGTTTTGCGCGGGGGTTGACCGTGCCATCAAGATGGTTGAACTCGCCCTTGAGAAATGGGGCGCGCCGGTCTATGTGCGCCATGAAATCGTGCATAATAAATTTGTGGTTGATGGCCTGCGCGATCAGGGCGCGATTTTTGTCGAAAGCCTCGATGAATGCCCCGATGATCGCCCTGTGATTTTTTCTGCTCACGGCGTGCCAAAATCAGTGCCGGCAAAGGCAGCCAAGCGCAATATGCTGTTTGTCGATGCCACCTGCCCGCTGGTCTCCAAGGTCCACATAGAGGCCGTGCGTCATTTTGAAAACGGCTTGCAAATGGTGATGATTGGCCATGAAGGCCACCCCGAAACCATCGGCACCATGGGCCAATTGCCCGAGGGCGCGGTTATTTTGGTAGAAACAGTTGCCGATGTGGCCAGCCTTACACCAAATGACCCTGAAAAGCTGGCCTTCATCACCCAAACCACCCTAAGCGTCGATGATTGCGCTGATATTATATCTGCGCTGACTAAGCGTTTTCCCAGCATTATTGGTCCCCATAAAGAAGATATTTGTTATGCCACCACCAACCGTCAGGCCTCGGTTCGCGCGATTGCCCCGAAAATTGACGCGCTGCTGGTGATTGGCGCACCAAATTCATCCAATTCACAGCGCTTGGTCGAGGTTGGCAAAACCGCCGGTTGCAGGTATTCACAATTGATCCAGCGCGCCAGTGATATCGACTGGCGCAGCCTTGCGGGCATCAAATCCATCGGCATTACTGCCGGTGCCTCTGCCCCCGAAGTGTTGGTAAACGAGGTCGTAGACGCGTTTTCAAGCCGGTTTGACACCACCATAGAAATTGTCGAAACCGCACAAGAAAACATTTCCTTCAAAATCCCAAAAATCCTGCGAGAATCCCGTTAATGCCCAACACCCATGAATTAATCGCGTATACCGATGGTGCCTGTTCCGGCAATCCCGGCCCTGGCGGCTGGGGTGCCTTGCTGGTTGCCCGCGAAAACGGCATGATCCTGAAAGAGAAAGAAATCTATGGGGGCGAGGCTGATACAACCAATAACCGCATGGAGTTGATGGCGGCAATCAGCGCGCTTGACGCCATGAAAAAGCCCTCGACCATTACTGTGATCACCGATAGCGCTTATGTTAAGGACGGCATCACCAAATGGATCACCGGCTGGAAGCGCAACGGCTGGAAAAACAGCCAGAAAAAGCCTGTCAAAAACGAAGACCTGTGGAAATTGCTGGAAACCGCCGCCGCGCGGCATGATGTGACATGGCAATGGATCAAAGGCCATGCGGGCCATGCAGGCAATGAACGTGCTGATGAATTAGCGCGCCGCGGCATGGAACCGTTTAAGCCCTAGGCCAGAATATCGCCTTTATTCACGGCAAATCCGCGCAAAAACTGTTCTGCATCCATGGGGCCTTTTCCGGCCCGTTGCAGCCGCGTTAAGCGCAAGGCCCCCTGCCCGCAAGCAATGGTGATTCTATCATCCAGCACCTCGCCCGCCTTGCCGGAACCTGTCGCAATTTCACAATTCAACAGCTTCACCCGTTCACCGGAAATTTCGCACCACGCCCCCGGAAAAGGCGAAAGCCCGCGCAGATGCCGACTGATTTCAACCGCGTTTTGCTGCCAATCCACCCGCGCCTCGGATTTATCTATTTTTCGGGCATAGGTCATGCCGGTTTCCGGCTGCGGTTCGGGCTTTAATGCATTCAGATTTTGCAAGGTTTTCACCACCAACCGCCCGCCGATTTCTGCCAGACGGTCATGCAAAACCCCGGTTGTGTCGGTATCAAAAATAGCGGTTTTTTCCCGCATCAAAACCGGCCCCGTATCCAGCCCTGCCTCCATTTGCATAATACATATGCCGGTTTCAACATCCCCCGCCATGATCGCACGGTGGATAGGCGCCGCCCCGCGCCAGCGCGGCAGCAATGATGCATGAATGTTCAAACAGCCCATTTTTGGCGCATCCAGAATGGCCTGCGGCAATATCAGCCCATAAGCAACCACCACGGCAATATCGGCATTCAGCGCACTAAACGCCTGAATATCCACATCATTTTTGAAATTCAGCGGCGTTCGCACCAAAAGCCCCAAATCCGCAGCCCGTTGATGCACCGGCCCCGGCCGCAGTTTTTTGCCCCGCCCCGCAGGCCGTGGCGGCTGTGCATAAACCGCGATAATTTCATGGCCCGCCGCCAACAAAGCATCCAGCGCCGTAACCGAAAAATCGGGGCTTCCCATGAAAATTATCCGCATCAGCGTCTCCGCACATTCTTGCTATGCTTGGCCAACAGCATTTTACGTTTCACAGGGCTTAGATGGTCAACAAACAGTTTGCCATTCAGATGATCAACCTGATGCTGCACCGATGTCGCCCATAAGCCAACAAAATCCTGCTCAATAGTTTTGCCGTTTTCACCCAGAAACCGCAGGGTTATGGCGCGCGGGCGTTTGACCATCGCCCATAAATTAGGAATATTGGGGCTGCCTTCCTCATGCTCGCGCAAGGTCGCCGAAACATGCAATATTTCAGGGTTAGCCATGCGCAAAGCCTGATCACGTGATTCAGAGCCATCGACCACAATCAGGCGCAACATCTCGCCGATTTGCGGCGCGGCCAGCCCGACACCGGGCATGTCATACATGGCTTTCAGCATTTCATCCCAAACACTGCGCACGTGGTCATCAATGGTTTCAACCGCCGCGCAAACCGTGCGCAGCCGTTTATCAGGATATGCCAAAAACGCCCGTGTCATATATCCCGCGCACGTTCTTTTTTCAGCTTTTTCATCTTTTTGGTAATCATGCCGCGTTTTATGGCTGACAGATAATCAATGAATAATTTTCCGTCCAGATGGTCCAGTTCATGCTGCACACAGGTTGCACCCAGCCCTTCAAATTCTTCCTCGACCTCAACACCGTCGATGTTTTGATACACCATGCGCACCCGTTCTGGCCGTGTAATATCCTCGTATATATCGGGAATAGACAAGCAGCCTTCTTCATGGGTGTTTAGTTCGTCTGACAGCCAGCTGATGCGCGGATTAAACAAAACCCTCGGGTCGGGGGTTGCTTCCTTGCCTGAAACATCCATCACAAAAAGCCGCAATACCTTGCCAACTTGTGGCGCCGCAAGGCCCACCCCCGGCGCATCATACATGGTTTCCAGCATATCACCGGCCAGTTTTCGCAGGTCTGCATCAATATCCATCACGGGTTCGCACGCCTTTTTCAGGCGCGGATCGGGGTGTAAAAGTATTTTTTTCAGGCTCATGCGGGTCATTTAATGCAAGGTTTGGAATGACACAAGTGCCGCAATTTCCGCTTGCGCCCAAACCCTATTCAGATAGCGTGGCAAAAATTGATCAGGGAGTCGGAAATGTCGGTAAATTTTGACGAAATAATCGAACGGCGCGGCAGCCATAGTGTCAAATGGGATAAAATGGAAGCGGTCTATGGGGTGTCACCGGAAAACGGCTTGCCCATGTGGGTGGCCGATACCGATTTCAAACCGCCACAGGCGGTTAATGACGCGGTAACAGCATTGGCTGATCACGGCATTCACGGATATTATGGCGGCGACGAAACCTGCCGTGCCGCGGTCTGTGGCTGGATGCAGCGCCAACATGGCTGGGAAATCAAACCCGACGATATTTTCTTTGCCCACGGATTGGGCGCGGCAATTTCGCTTTGTCTTACGGCATTTACCAAAAAGGGCGACGGGGTTATTGTATTTTCGCCGGTTTACCATGCCTTTGCCAAATATATTAACGCCAATGACCGCGTACTGGTGGAAAGCCCGCTGATCAATGACAATGGCCGTTATAGCATGGATATTCCGGCGCTAGAGGCCAGCCTGACCGGCAAGGAAACCATGATGATTTTTTGCTCGCCCCACAATCCCGGCGGGCGGGTCTGGAGCAGGCAGGAACTGCGCGAGGTCGCGGATTTATGCGCGCGCCACGATATCATTTTGATCTCGGATGAAATTCACCATGATCTGGTTTTTCCACCCCATAAAAATATCGCCATGCCGCTGGCCGCACCAGAAATATCGAACCGCCTGATCATGCTGGTTGCGCCCTCAAAAACTTTTAACATTGCGGGGGGCATGACCGGATGTGTGGTAATTTCCGACCCTGAATTGCACAAAAAATACAGCAATGCCTCAATCGCTGCTGGCGTGCACAATAACCGTTACGGCATGACAATGCTGGAAGCCGCCTATAATAATGGCGATGAATATGTCGCTGATCTGGTGGAATATCTGGCTGAAAACCACCGGATATTTGATGAAGGCATCACCAAAATCCCCGGCGTTAAATCAATGAAGCTGGAGGCCACCTATCTGGCATGGGTTGATTTTTCCGATACAGGCATGCCCATGGAGGAGGTCAAATCCCGCGTAGAAAAACACGCCAAAATCGCGGCAAATTATGGTGAGACCTTTGGCAATGGTGGCAAAAATTTCTTGCGGTTCAACCTTGGTTGCCGCCGGGAAGTGGTTATTGACGCAGTTGACCGCCTGCAAGAAGCATTCAAAGATTTACAATAAATCAATATTTTTGGACTTAAATCACCCAAAAACATCACAATTAGAACAGGAGGTAAGATGACCACAAATTCCCGTCCAACCTCCAACTGGTTAAGCCGAAATTCACCGCCCCATATTTTTACACTGGTTGCCATTGCCGGTATTGCGGCGTTGAACATGAACATTTTTTTGCCGTCCCTGCCCAGCATGGCCACATTTTTTGACGCCGAATTTTCGGTTGTTCAACTGGCCATTTCGGCTTATCTCGGGATCACGGCGCTGTTGCAACTAATCATTGGCCCGCTATCTGACAGGTTTGGCCGCCGCCCCGTAATTCTGGGGGGCATGGGTGTTTTTATTGTGGCAACCATCGGCTGCATATTAGCCCCAACCGTCGAGATTTTTCTAGGCTTCAGAATGCTGCAAGCCACCATTGCCGTTGGCATGGTGCTTTCGCGCGCTATTGTCCGCGATATGGTGCCGCCAAATCAGGCCGCCAGCATGATCGGATATGTCACCATGGGCATGTCTTTGGTGCCGATGTTTGGGCCAATGATTGGTGGATTTCTGGATGCAGCCTTTGGCTGGCAGGCCAGCTTTACCATGGTGCTTGTGCTTGGCGTAATCGTTCTGGTGCTTACATGGTTTGATCTTGGCGAAACCAACCAATACAAAAGCGCCAATTTTGCCGCACAATTCCGCAGCTATCCTGAATTGATAAAATCCCGCCGTTTCTGGGGCTATTCCGCCACCGCTGCCTTTTCTGCGGGTGCATTTTTTGCCTTTCTGGGCGGTGCGTCTTTTGTGTCATCCCAAGCACTGGGGCTAAGCTCCCAACAGCTTGGCATGTTTTTCGGTATTGTTTCGCTTGGCTATTTGATCGGGAATTTCATCTCGGGCCGCTTTTCACAAAGATTCGGCATCAACCGGATGATGCTTTACGGCAGCTCTGTTTGTATGCTCGGCACATTGATTATTTTAAGCTTGTTTTCCAGCGGCTTATACCACCCGATGTCATTATTCGGCCCGATGTTTATCGTAGGGCTTGGCAATGGCATGACCCTGCCCAATGCCAATGCGGGCATGGTTTCGGTGCGCCCGCAACTGGCCGGCAGCGCCTCGGGGCTTGGCGGCACCTTGACCATTGGCGGCGGCGCTGCAATTTCAGCATTTACCGGCACAATGCTAACCCCCCAAAACCCGGTATTTCCTTTGGTAATTACCATGTTTGTGGTATCCTGTTTTGCGGTTTTGACCGCACTTTACGTGATATATGTTGCCCGCACCGCCGGGGAACTGGGCGTTGATGAATTTGAATAGCTCGCAGGTGCAGCATTTTTTCGTTGACAGTGCTGTGTAATATTGTGATTGATCGCAAAGATATTTCGCAACATAATTTCGCAAGGAAACCAGCATGAGCTTTCAAATTCAGCCAGCCAGCCCCAGCCAACCCAACCGCTGTCAGTTATTTGGCCCAGGATCACGCCCCGCAATATTTGAAAAAATGGCAGCCAGCAAAGCTGACGTGATCAATCTTGACCTGGAAGACAGCGTTGGCCCTGATGACAAATCCGAGGCGCGCCAAAACGTGATTGATGCCTTGAATGACATTAATTGGGGCAGCAAAACCGTTTCGGTGCGCATCAACGGGCTGGACACCCCGTTTTGGTATCGCGATGTTGTTGATCTGCTGGAAAAATCCGGTGACCGGATTGACCAGATCATGATTCCAAAGGCAGGCAACGCCAGTGATATTTACGCAGTTGACGCGCTGGTTAGCTCAATCGAAACCGCGATGAACCGCAAAAAACCGATCAATTTTGAGGTGATCATCGAAACCGCCGCCGGCCTTGCCCATGTCAACGAAATCGCCGCCGCCAGCCCGCGCATGCGCGCCATGAGCCTCGGCGCCGCGGATTACGCGGCCAGCATGGGCATGCAAACCACCGGCATTGGTGGCACGCAGGAAAATTATTATATGCTGGGTGCAGATGGTCAACACCAGCTGGCCGACCCGTGGCATGCGCCTGTTGTGGCGATTGTTGCCGCGTGCCGCACCCACGGTTTACTGCCGGTTGACGGCCCGTTTGGCGACTTTTCCGATGATGCGGGGTTTACCGCACAGGCAAAGCGTTGCGCCACGCTTGGCATGGTTGGCAAATGGGCGATCCACCCCAAACAGGTGGGGCTGGCCAACGCGGTTTTCACTCCGTCAGAGGCCCAATTAGCCGAGGCCCGCGAAATTATCGCTGCTATGGAAGAAGCCACCAATTCAGGCCAAGGTGCCGCCGTTTATAAGGGCCGGTTAATAGATATCGCATCTATCAAACAGGCCGAAGTAATCGTGAAACAGGCTGACTTAATCATCGGCTAGGCCGCCTCGCAAAAAGGCAAAAATTCGCTTTTGGGTGGATTTTGCCGGCAAACACCCTAGACTCCACCGGGTTTCGCGCACATATAAATATCAGGTGCGGCAAAGCACAAAGAGGCGAGAATGGCAAAAAGTAAAAAATCCGGTTCAGATTCCGTCAAAATCACCAAAGATGTGAGTGACGCCGAAGAAATCGTGGAAAATAACGATATTCCAACAGACGAACCTATGGGTTCCGAAACCGGACCTTCCACAGCCGAATCTGATCCAGTTACCGATCACAGCCATGACCCCTATGAGGACCACCATGTTTCCATTGCTGCGCGCAGCCTGCAAATACTGGCCTTTTTGGCCGTAGGCGCCGGTATCGGCATCTGGGCCGCACCAAAAATCGCGCCCTTATTACCCGCCGGAATGGCCCCCATCGCCCAATGGCTTAGCCCCAGCAATAACGCAGCGATTGAGGATGTCGAAAATTTGCGCCTTGATCTGGAAAGCCGCATTTCCGTACTGGAAACCCTGCCCACCCGCGCAGAAATCGAAACCCGTCTGGCCAATTTCCAGACCGATACGGTTAATCCGGTGCGCAGCCAAATGACCCAGCTTTCCGACCAAGTCGCCGCCGCTGACAGCACTGCGGTTGAAAGCCGGCTTTGGGCGCTTGAGGGTCGGGTTGAAGGGCTGATCGCCGAAATCGATAGCCTGACCGAAAGTTTGGGCAATGTCGCAGCCGAAGGCGGGGTAATTTCTGCCGAAACCATTGCCACCATTTCGGCCTATCGCACCCGCATTGACGGGCTGCAAGCCTCGCTGGATGATATGGCCGCCTCGCAAGGCGCGCTTTCCCAACGCATTGACGAGGTCGCGGCCACAGCTCAGCGCCAGGTAACCGAGGCCGAAATACTGGTTGCCGAGGTCAATCAGGAAACCGCCCAAACCATTTCAGCCACCGAGATTGAAACTGCCTTTACCCAGATTGATGCCGCGCTAAAATCAGGCGCTAATTTTGAAACGCCACTGGCGCGCATCGCGGCCAACACAGACCAACCTGTCCCAGCGGCTTTGGCTGCCGCGCAAAACGGGGTGCAGACCATTGAGGAATTACAAACCGCCTTTATCCCCGCCGCCCATAATGCCATTCGCGCCTCGGTGGCTGAAAATAATGATACCGGCCTGCTTTCCAGCTTTGGCTCGTTTTTGCGTTCGCAGGTCGCGACACGCTCGCTAACCCCGCAACAAGGCAACAGCGCTGACGCAATTTTATCGCGGATCGAGGCCACGTTGCTGCAAGACCAACTGGACATTGTCCTGACCGAAGCCAGCACCCTGCCCGAAACCGCCAAACCCGAAATGGCCGCTTGGCTGGAACAGGTCCGCCAGCGCCAATCTGTCCGCCAAAGCCTTGACCAACTGCGCAACAGCCTAGGATTAGAGGAATAATTATGATCTGGTCCCTTATCAAAGTCGCAATTTTTGTCAGCCTCGCGGCCCTGCTGGCCTTTGGGGCCACCTATATCCAAGACACCCCCGGCGAGGTTCTGGTGGCTTTTGGTGGTCAGGAAATCTCGCTGACACCGCTGGTCGCCCTGATCGGGGTTTTGGTGGCTTTTGCGGCTTTCTGGATACTACTGAAACTGGCCGGTCTTGGGGTGGCATTGCTGCGCACGTTGGCCGGTGATCAAACCGCGTTGCGCCGATATTTTGACAAAAACCGCGAACGCCGCGGCTATGCGGCCCTGTCTGAAGGTCTAATAGCTGTGGCCTCTGGCGAGGGACAAAAAGCCATTGCCAAAGCCGTTAAGGCCGAAAAACTGCTGCATAAACCGGAACTAACCCTGTTGCTAAATGCACAGGCCGCTGAAATGACGGGGGATCGAACCCGTGCGATAGAGCTTTATAAACAGCTGCTTACCGATGATCGCACAAGGTTTGTCGGTATTCAGGGCCTGATGAAAGCCAAGCTGGCCGAGGGCGATACCGATCGCGCCTTACTGCTGGCTAAAAAAGCATTTGCGCTGAAACCCCGCCATCCCGAAACCCTGAAAACCCTGTTTTCCCTGCAATCCAATGCTGGCGATTGGTCCGGCGCACGCGCAACGCTTCAGGCAAAATCCCGCGCTAAACTGTTGCCAAAAAATATTGCCGCGCGGCGCGAGGCGGTTTTGTCGGTGGCCGATGCCATTGAAAAACATAATGATGGCCACGGCGAAAAAGCCCGCGATGCCGCCATTTTTGCCAACCGAAATGCGCCTGCTCTGGTGCCCGCAGCGGTGCTGGCCGCGCAGGTTTATATTTCCGAAAACAACAAACGCAACGCGGTTCGGGTGTTGCGAAAAGCATGGGAGGCCAACCCGCATCCGGATCTTGCCGCTGCTTTTGCCAGCATCGAACCCGATGAAACCCCACCCCAGCGCCACACCCGTTTTGCCAGTTTTCTAAAAATCCTGCCGGATCATCCCGAAACCCGAATGCTGGAAACAGAATTGCTGCTTGCCGCCGAAGATTTCCCCGCCGCGCGCCGCGCCCTTGGCGATTTGGCAGAAACATCCCCCACCACCCGCACCCTTTCGCTGATGGCAGCAATTTCACGGGGCGAAGGCGGGGCCGAGGAAACCATCCGGGGCTATCTGGCCCGCGCGCTGGCCGCGCCAAGGGGTGAGCAATGGGTCTGTTCCGCGTGCAATTCCATCCATCCGAAATGGTCGCCGATCTGTGCAAATTGCAACGGTTTTGACACCCTGAGCTGGTCGCTACCATCTGAGGGTGAAACTGCCGATTTACCCGAATCCATGATGCCACTGCTTGAAACCGCAGCGCCGGTAATCGAACCGGAAACCAACCCCGAGCAAACAGAAGAACCCGAATCCCCGGAACAAACTTCACCTTCATCCAGCTGACTACCCCAGCTTCTTTGTTGCAAATAAACTCGCACTGCAAGTTTTTCTCTGCCTCCAATTAACTGGAGCATTTTGAATTATGTCCGCCGTCAAATGAAGCTGGACACATGAGCGTTTGAAATAGCGGAGGCTCTGGTTCGATTTATTGAGCTGCTTTATGCAGCTTGTTTTTGATGTTGCAAACGGCGAAACTCGTCTGTGTATCTGATTGCCATTTCCTGTCTCCTTCATAGCAATTATTGCTCTAAAGAGGCCGGAACTAAACCGTGACAAGACCAACAAAAAACAATCCTAAAAAGTTACGCCGGAAAATACGCCCCGTCCAGCCCAAGCAAAAAATCCGCAAAGCTTTGCGCCACCCTTGGCAGTTGGCGGTCTTGGCGATGCAGCAAAAACCAGTGGCGGGTAATCGGCAGGCCCGGAAAATCAATTTGCACCAGCCGCCTTGTTGCCAGTTCCGCGGTAACGGTATGGCGTGACAGAATGGCGATGCCCATCCCCGCCATTACCGCCTGTTTGATGGTCTCGTTTGATTCCAGCTCAATGGTTTTATAATCGGACCCATCCGCCAGATCATCCAGGAATCGCTCCATCAATATCCGTGTGCCCGACCCGGATTCGCGCGATAAAAAAGTCTGCGCCAGCAAATCATCGGGCGTAACGTCGCAGCCCCCCGCCATTACATGGTCGGGCCGCGCCACCAATACATGGGGGTTTTCGCCTAGCATATGGGCCGTTACCGGTGGGTTTCTGGGGGGGCGGCCCATGATTGCAAGATCAATTTTTTTGCCTTGCAGCGCGTCAATTATGGCGGCACGGTTGCCCACAAACAAGCTGACATCAATATCGGGCAACGCGTTTTGGGCCTGCACAACAATAGTCGAGGCAAAATACTTTGCCGTGCTGACCACCCCTAAAACCACATGGCCGACCTTGCCTGAATTCAGGGCGTTAATCTCTTGAAAACAGTTTGTTAGCGAATTTTCAATTTGTTTGGTTGCGGCCAGAACCGCCGCACCGATCGCGGTTAGCTGCACCTTGCCATCCGGCCCGCGCAGCATCATTTTTTCACCAAAATTTGCCTCCAGCGATTTAAGCTGGGTTGATACTGCGGGGGTGGTCACGTTCAACAGGTTTGCCGCCCCTGTCAGGTTGCCGGCAGTCATGATGGCGCTTAGGGCGCGCAGCTGTTTCAGCGTAATGGCTTTTTGATGAATCATAGTTTTGTTTAACGCAACAAAGATTTTTTTCAATTTATTTTTACAATAAACCTGCCATCACTAATACATTCACTTTTTTGCAAATAACGGGAATGCCGCAATGACCGCACAAAAGACCCTACAGGATTATTTGGCAGATGCACCAAAAGACCTCGCCGAGGCGATCATGGCTGTGGCGCTGGTTGGCAAAGATCTTGCGGCCCTGATTTCACGCGGCGCATTGGGCGGCGCGCTGGGCGGCGCGGTCGGGGAAAACATGGGCGGTGACCAGCAAAAGGCGCTGGATGTCATGGCCGATGATGTATTTGCCGAGGCCCTTAAAGCTACCCAGGTCAAATATTATGCCTCCGAGGAACAGGACGAGGTTATCACCCTTAACCCGAACGGCCATCTGGCGCTGGCGATTGATCCGCTCGATGGGTCCAGCAACATCGATGTCAATGTTTCCATCGGCACGATTTTTTCGATCCTGCCGGCAGCGGCTGGCGCCAATCAAAGTTTCCTCCGCCCCGGTCGTGAGCAAATCGCGGCCGGGTATATTATTTTTGGCCCGCAAACCGGCCTTATGTTAACGCTGGGCGATGGCACGGCGATGTTTATACTTGACCACGAAACCGGTGATTATGCGCTGGTTGACCCTCGGGTAAAAATTGTTGACGACGCAATTGAATATGCGATCAATGCATCCAATTACCGCCACTGGCCCCGACCGATCCGCGCCTATGTTGATGATATGATCGAGGGCGCCGACGGTGTGCATGGCAAAAATTTCAACATGCGCTGGGTGGCATCGTTAATTGCCGAAACCCACCGGATTATTTCGCGTGGTGGCATTTTCATGTATCCGGGCGACAAGCGCGCGGGCTATGAAATGGGCCGATTGCGCATGATATACGAGGGCGCGCCCGTTGCCATGATTGTCGAACAGGCTGGCGGCATGGCCACCGATGGCAAAGACCGCATTCTTGACCAGACCCCGTCTGAATTGCACAGCCGAACGCCTTTGGTGTTTGGCTCGCGCGACAAGATCACGCGGGTTGCGGCCTATTATGACCTGCCCGAAAACGAAATCTCCCCTCTATTTGGCAAACGCGGCCTATTCAACGCTTAAGGACTGATCACATGAGCACCAAACACCCCATCATCTCTGTTACCGGTTCTTCGGGCGCCGGCACATCCACGGTTAAAAATACCTTCGACCAGATTTTCCGCCGCGAGGGTATCAACGCGGTCAGCATCGAGGGTGACGCATTTCACGCCTTTGACCGCGCCAGCATGAAGGCCGAGCTGGACAAACGGCTGGCCATTGGCGACCATTCTTTCAGCCATTTTTCCTATGAGGCCAACGAGCTGGGCGAGCTGGAGCGGGTGTTTCGCGAATATGGCGAAACCGGTCAGGGCAAAACCCGCCACTATGTGCATAATGACGAAGAAGCCAGCCGGTTTGGCGCCCCCAGCGGCAGCTTTACCGATTGGGCCGATTTTGAAGAAGGCACCGATATGTTGTTCTATGAGGGCCTGCACGGGGCGGTAAAAAACGATAGCGTTGATCTGCCAAAATACGCCGATCTGAAAATCGGGGTGGTGCCGGTGATCAATCTGGAATGGATCCAGAAAACCCACCGTGACCGCGACCAGCGCGGCTATTCCACCGAGGCCATCACCGATGTTATTTTGCGCCGCATGGATGCCTATGTAAAATGCATCACGCCGCAATTTTCCCAAACCGACATCAATTTCCAGCGGGTGCCGGTGGTGGACACAAGCAACCCGTTTATCGCGCGCGCCATTCCCACCCCCGATGAAAGCCTTGTGGTGATCCGGTTCAAAAACCCGCGCGGCATTGATTTTCAATATCTGACCGCCATGATCGACGGTTCATGGATGAGCCGCGCCAATTCCATTGTGGTGCCCGGCGGCAAGATGGACCTTGCCATGCAGCTTATTCTAACCCCGCTTATCTTGCGTCTCGCGGATAATGCAAAACGTGTATAAAGGAATTTGACCATGGAAAAACAAATGGCAAACGCCATCCGCGCCCTGACAATGGA
>JALSGU010000096.1 GCA_026982575.1 Paracoccaceae bacterium
TTGTAACTGCTGGCCGGCTCCCCTAGCGTCCGGATAAAACAGGCGGAGCATAAATGGATTTTCGGGCAATCGTAATGGGCTTGGCCTTTGTGCTGATGTGGAGCAGCGCATTTACATCGGCGCGCATTGCCGTGGAATACGCATCGCCGCTTTTGCTGTTGTCGGTGCGGTTTCTGATCTCGGGGTTGCTGGCGGTGGGCATTGCGCGATTGCTGGGACAAAACGCGCGATTATCACGCAAACAATGGGTTGCGGTGGTGTTGTTTGGCTTGCTGCAAAACGGCGTGTATCTGGGGGCCAACTTTATTGCGTTGCAATGGATAGACGCAGGGCTGGCCGCTATTATTGCCAGCCTGTTGCCCTTGACCGTGGCTGCGGCAAGCTGGGCGTTTCTGGGCAGCAAAATTTCCAGAACAACCCTGATCGGGCTGATGGCCGGCGCGCTGGGGGTTTTTATCATTATGGGCGCGCGTTTATCCGGTGGCGCCGATATCACCGGTATATTGCTGGCATTTCTGGGGGTAGGTGCATTAACTGCCGCGACTTTGCTGGTGCGCGTGGCGACATCATCCGGCAATGTTTTGATGATTGTCGGCTTGCAAATGCTGGTTGCCAGCGCCGCTTTGTTTCCGGTCTCGGTATTGTTTGAAACATGGCGGGTGGAATGGACATTAACGCTGATTGCGGCCTTTACCTATACCACACTGGTTCCGGGTGTTGCTGCGACCTTGATCTGGTTTTTGCTGGTGCGCCGGATCGGCACGGTTCAAGCCGCCAGTTTTCATTTTCTCAATCCGTTTCTGGGGGTGGTGATTGCGGCGATTGTTTTGGCCGAATCCCTGAGTTATCGGGATTTTTTGGGGGTTTTGGTGATTTCGGCAGGGATTGTTGCGGTGCAAACGGGGCGCCGGATTGAAAAGCCGTGATTTGCGCTGCAAAATAATATTGTCCCATCATTGATGCGTGCCAGTTATTCATGTCAAAAGGTGAAGGGGATTTGATGCAATGGGATTCGCGTATTAAGGGATTCAGCTGATGGACCTCCTGCGATAATTTTCCAGATTGACGATTTGTGACACTTTTTTGACAAACACCGACAATTCAGATTGCAAATCTGTTGGATTTAAGCCTTACTGCCTCCATAAAAAATGTGGAGGAAGAAATATGAAACTATCAACAAAAATTCTGGGGACGGTAACTGCCGCTCTTTTTGTCAGCGCTGGTGCTGCATTTGCACAAGAGGATTGCCCTCGCGGCACTCTGGATGAACGCTATTGCGACCGTGACGGCGATCTGGTGGCGGATGCGCCAACCGATCCGGCTGATTGGCTAAACCCCGACACCTTGGTGTTCACGTTTACACCCGTGGAAGACCCCGCTGTTTATGCCAGCGTTTGGTCGGACTTTCTTGACCATATGGCAGAGGTAACTGGCAAAGAAGTTATCTTCTTCCCTGTTCAATCCAATGCTGCGCAGCTTGAAGCAATGCGTTCCGGCCGTTTACATATCGCTGGTTTTAACACCGGTTCCAACCCGTTGGCTGTGAATTGTGCGGGCTTCAACCCGTTTACCATCATGGCGTCGCTTGATGGCTCATTTGGTTATGAGATGGAAATCATTACATACCCAGGCTCAGGCGTTGAATCGATTGAAGATATTCGTGGTGGCGCTTTGACATTTACTTCGCCAACGTCCAACTCGGGCTTCAAAGCGCCTTCGGCTATTCTTGCTTCCGAATTTGACATGGTCAGTGATCGTGACTTTGAGCCGCTGTTCTCAGGCAAGCATGACAACTCCATCCTTGGCATTGCCCATCAGGATTACACTGCTGCTGCAGTTGCGAATTCGGTTATAAGGCGCATGGTTGCGCGTGGCGACCTTGAGGAAGGCCAAGTGGTCAGCCTGTATAAATCCGAAACATTCCCGACTACGGGATATGGCACTGTGTATAACCTTGACCCAGAACTGGTTGAAAAAATCCGCGAGTCATTCTTCACATTTGATTGGGAAGGCACTTCGCTTCAGGCTGAATTCGAGAAGTCGAATGAAGGTCAGTTCATTCCAATGAACTACAAGGATTTCTGGTCTGTTATTCGCACAATCGACACAGCAAACAACGTTTCATACGCTTGTGAGTAAGGCCTAATGCATTTGGCGCCTGTGGGAACGCGGGCGCCATTTTTTTATCTAACGGGGATGACTGATGCTGCAATTGAACGGCTTAACAAAAGTATATAATACGGGCGACAAAGCCCTGAGTGACGTAACACTTTCGATTCCTAAAGGGCAGGTGGTTGCCCTGATTGGCCCCTCGGGTGCGGGCAAAAGCACCTTGATCCGTTGTATTAACCGGCTTGTTGAACCAACCTCTGGTTCCGCGGTTCTGGACGACGTCAATATTACAACCCTTGGCGCGGGCCGCTTGCGCAAGATGCGCCGCCGCATGGGGATGATTTTTCAGGAATACGCGCTGGTTGAACGCTTGACCGTGATGGAAAATGTTCTGTCGGGCCGGCTTGGCTATGTTGGTTTCTGGCGCAGTTTTTTGCGCAAATTCCCGCAATCCGATGTTGACGAGGCGTATCGCCTGCTGGACCGTGTGGGTCTTTTGGCAATGGCAGATAAACGCGCTGACGAGCTTTCGGGCGGACAGCGCCAACGTGTCGGTATTTGCCGCGCGCTGATCCAGGACCCTGCTCTGTTGCTGGTCGATGAACCCACGGCCTCGCTTGACCCTAAAACCTCGCGCCAGATCATGCGCCTGATTTGTGAGCTGTGCGAGGAGCGCGGTTTGGCTGCGATTATCAACATCCATGACGTTGCCTTGGCGCAGATGTTTGTGGAACGAGTGATTGGTCTGGAGACCGGTAAAGTCGTGTTTGACGGTGGCCCTACCGAATTAACCCCCGAAGTCCTGACCCAGATTTACGGCGAAGAAGACTGGGAAGCAACCATCGAAGCAGTTGACGATGACGAGGAGGTCGAAGCGTGAGCATTGCGTTAGAAAGCAAGCTCGGAACCGCTTGGAAAAAGCCCCCGTTTATCAGCAACCGCAAAGTACGAATTGGCTTTTTGGTCATTGCATTGGTGTATTTGTTCCTTGCAACACTCGGCACCAAAGGCCTGGCGAATTGGCTAGCAGTATTCGGCATTGTCGAAGACGGCTTTAAATTTGGCAGAATTGACAGGTTTTTCTCTGGCATAGATGTTAACTGGTCGCGCATAGAACGTGGCCTTGCCCGTGGCATGCAATTTATTGAGGGGTTTATGAACCCGGATTTCACATCCCGTTGGGGCGACATTAAACAAGGCATGTATGAAAGCGTTGTAATGACGGTTGCATCAACCATTGTCGGTATCGCTATTTCGATCCCGGTGGCGCTGGGTGCGGCACGTAACATTGCCCCCTTGCCGGTTTATCTGGTTTGCCGCTTTATCATCACAATTTCGCGCGCATTAAATGAGCTGATCGTGGCGATTATTCTGGTGGCTATCCTTGGTTTTGGTCCACTTGCCGGCTTTATCACGCTTAGCTTTGCTACTATTGGCTTCCTTGCCAAATTGCTGGCCGAAGAAATTGAAGACATGAATAAAGTTCAGGCCGAAGCGGTTCAGTCAACTGGCGCAAGCTGGTTGCAACGGATCAATTTCGGGGTGCAGCCACAGGTTATGCCGCGCCTTATCGGGCTTTCCATGTATCGGCTCGACATCAATTTCCGCGAATCAGCGGTGTTGGGG
>JALSGU010000097.1 GCA_026982575.1 Paracoccaceae bacterium
GCGTGGTCAGGCAAAATCAAATGTTAAGAAATTGGCAAAAACCGAATCAAAACCCCTGAGCCATTGGCGAGGATTATAGTTCGAAAAAGCTTTACTCCCCATCCATAAGCTGGCTAAGTGACGCTGGCAATCTTGGCAGTTACACTTATAATTCAAGGATAAATTATGGCTAACACGTTGATTTTATGCGATTGTTCAAAAAGTCAGGTCTTGGACCCAAAAGCCGTAGGCAAGGCCACCGGCATGGGATGTTCGCGGGTGCATACCGCGCTTTGTACAACCGAGCTGGCCGATGCAGCTGCCCTGATGCAAAACGGAGATGTCACCATTGCCTGCCTGCAAGAGCAGCAGGTTTTTGCAGAAGTCGCCGAAGAGCTGGGCGTTGAGGCCCCCGATTTCGTCGATATCCGCGATCGCGCGGGTTGGTCTGACCAAGGTGCCGATTCAGCCGCTAAAATGGCGGCATTGCTGGCTGATTCACAGCTTTGCCCTGCCCCGGTAAAATTGCTTGATATTCAATCGGACGGTCAATGCCTGATTATCGGACCAGAAACCATTGCGCTTGAAACTGCGGCGCAATTGTCAGAAATGTTAAGCGTTACAGTTTTGCTTGAAACGCCCCCCGATCTTTCGACCGGGTGCAGCTTTGATGTTGTGCTTGGTAAATTGCGTTTGGCGCGGGGCAGTCTGGGCAATTTTGACATCAAAATCGACGCGCTGCAAATGATGGAACCGGCTGGTCGCGGCGCATTCGGGTTTACACAACCCCGCGATGGCGGGCAGACCACCTGCGATATTCTGCTGGATTTGCGCGGCGAACCAGCGCTGTTTTCGGCGGGCCACAAGCGAGACGGCTATTTGCGGGCTGACCCGAAGCACCCCGCTTCGGTGGCCAGCGCAGTGCTGGATGCCAGCCAGCTGGCTGGTGATTTTGACAAACCGTTTTATGTGGCGCTTGACCCGAATTTATGCGCCCATTCCCGCGCCGGAATTACCGGTTGCAGCCGTTGTATCAATGCCTGCGAAACCGGTGCCATTTCCCCCGACGGAGACCATGTGAAAATTGACCCGCTGATTTGTGCAGGCTGCGGTGGCTGCGCCGCTGTCTGCCCGGGCGGGGCCATCACATTTCAGGTGCCAACATCGGACTTTCTGATGCAGCGCATTGAAACCATAGCCAGAATTTACCGCAAAGCAGGGGGGCGCGCGCCGCGGCTTTTGGTGCATGATACTGAATTCGGCAGCGAGATAATTTCGCTTTTGGCCCGTTTTGGTCGTGGGTTGCCCGCAGATGTTATTCCGCTTCAGGTCGACAGTCTGACCTGCTTTGGCCATGCGGAAATCCTGGCTGCACTGGGCTGCGGTTTTGTTGCGGTTGACCTGCTGCTTGCCCCGAATTCCGAAATGCCGGCAATTGAAACTGCCCACGCGCTGGCCATGGCGATAAGCAACAATGCCGCCATTCGGCTGTTGGATATTACGGAACCCGACGCCTTGGGCGCTGCGCTTTATGACCGGAAAATCGCAAAACCCTGCGAGCCTATCTTGCCAATAGGCAACCGCCGCCAGATCACCCGGCTGGCGGCCAAAGCATTGCGTGGCCAGCCGGATGCGCCCGTTCCGCTGCCCAAGGGTGCACCTTTTGGCGCGGTTCTTGTCGATACGGATGCTTGCACTTTATGCCTGTCTTGTGTGTCGCTTTGCCCGTCAGGCGCGTTGCTTGACAATCAGGATACGCCGCAATTGTTGTTTCAGCAAGATGCCTGCCTGCAATGCGGTATCTGCAGCAATGCCTGCCCCGAAAACGCCATTACGCTGGTTCCGCAGCTTGACCTTTCCGATACGGCCCTGTCCCAGGTCGTGCTGCACGAAGAAGACCCCTTTGCCTGTATTTCTTGCGGATCTTTGTTCGGGGTAAAATCCTCCATTGATAATATCGTTGAAAAACTGGCCGGAAAACATCCGATGTTTGCGACGTCAGACGCGGGAAAGCTGATCCAGATGTGTGACAAATGCCGTATCGAAGCCCAGTTTCACAGCGATTCAAGCCCGTTTCAAGGCGGGCCTCGCCCCAAAACCCGCACCACCGATGATTACCTGAAACGGCGGGATCACTGATGTTCAACCAGCGGCCCGCCCAGATTGACCGGCTTGATGGTGCTGACATAGGTCAGGATATCCTCCATTTCCGCCTGCGTAATGCTGAGCGGAAAAATAGATACAGGGCGGGCCGGATCAAACGGGTCGGTGATGCCCTCGATCTGGGTAATGGCGGGATGCGGGGCGCGCAGATAAAAGGTCATGAATCGTTCGTCCCAATCCGGCAAACCACGCATCAGGCCAAAGGACGGGGTGGAACCAATGCCGCTCATGCGGTTTCGGTCTCCGATTACATGACAGCGACCACAATTGGCAAAAGACAGGGCCTCGCCACGCATGGCGTCACCTTCAAAAACAATCGGGGCAACCGCGACAACCCCTGGCCGCGACGCGGTAAAAACCTGTGCGCCATTCAGCCTAAACTGTTCGATCGTGCGCTTGCCGATATCCGAAACCAGCCAATCGGCGAACCGTTGGGCTTTTCGGGACCGGGCCGTATTCTGGTCGGTAATTGTCATATAGAATTGCTGGCCAAGCCCCTCCAGAACCGGAATATTGCCAATGGTATTCAGCCTGACATCTGCGATTTCAGCCTCGGACAGAATTTCGGCCCTGATACCGGTTTTCAGGGAAAACCGTGGCAGCAAAAAACCCAGAAAGCCGGAATCCACCAGTGCCACAGGGCTGGACAGGCTGAAATCCTGCTGTTGGGCAGCGCCGGTTCCGGCCATAAAAACAATAATAAAGATCAAGCGAAACAAGGTGCAATATCCGGATTTGTTATTTCTCCTTTACCTTAGGGGGCTGCAAATCGGGCTGTCAATCCACAGAATTGAAAGGAAGATCATGAGCGACGCATTTAACATGAGCATGCGGAAATTCCTCAAACAGGTGGGGGTGACTTCGCAACAGGCCATCGAAACCGCGCTGCGCGAGGCGGGCAACACCCCGGGGCGGAAGTTTGAGGCCAAAGTGGTTTTAACCATCGAGGAAATCAATCTGGAACATGTGGTAAAAGGCACCATTCAGGGCGCTGGGTAAAGTAGGCAAATAATGATACAACGTGATAAAGTTCTGACAGCACTGAAAACCGTAATAACACCTGCGGGAACCGATATTGTCAGCGCGGGGCTTGTCAAAGCCCTGACCATTGACGATGGCGCGGTCCGCTTTGTGCTGGAGGTTCCCGCCGCGCAAGCGCAAGCGCTGCAATCTGTTCTGCCTGCCGCAAAAGCCGCTGTCCAGGCGCTGGATGACATTGTTTCCGTTTCTGCGGTGATGACCGCCCATAACAGCCCCGATGCACCGCCAGACCTGAAAACCGGCCATAAGGCCGAACCAAAAGGCCCGCAAAAAATTCCGGGGATTAAAACAATCATCGCGATTGCATCGGGCAAGGGCGGGGTCGGGAAATCTACGGTTTCGGCAAATCTGGCGGTCGCTTTGGCGGTTGAGGGCAAAAGGGTCGGCCTGCTGGATGCCGATGTGTTTGGCCCGTCGCAACCGCGCATGATGGGCATTACGGGGCGACCGGCATCCCCCGACGGTAAAACCATTTTACCCCTGCGAAACCACGGGGTTACCATGATGTCGATCGGGTTGATGACCAATGAAAACGAGGCCGTCATCTGGCGTGGCCCGATGTTGATTGGCGCTTTGCAACAAATGCTGACACAGGTGCAATGGGGGGCACTGGATGTGTTGATCGTTGATCTGCCACCGGGCACCGGCGATGTGCAAATGACCTTGGCACAAAAAACCGCGCTGGACGGTGCGATCATTGTATCCACCCCGCAGGATGTTGCCTTGCTGGATGCGCGCAAAGGCATTGATATGTTCAACAAGCTCGGCACTCCGATTTTGGGTATGGTTGAAAATATGTCCTACCAGATTTGCGAAGAATGCAGCCATAAAAGCCACCCGTTTGGCCATGGCGGTGTGGCGGATGAGGCCGCAAAAATGAATGTGCCTTTGCTGGCTGAATTGCCGTTACATCTGGATATTCGGGTTGCATCCGATGCGGGCGCGCCTATCGTGGTATCGAAACCTGAATCGCCTCAGGCGCAAGCATTTCGCACATTGGCCAGGCGATTGATCAAGGATGGAACCTTATGAGCAAAAATATATTCGAAGCCCCGAGGCCGGCAAGTTTTCCGCCATTATTCACCGGCGAAGCTGTTTCGGGCGCCACCGACCCTTTTGCCAAAGCCTGCACCAAAGCCATGATCGGCTGCGATGCGGGCTTGTTGGTGCATAGCATCACCCCTGACCGGATTTCTGCGGCGATTGTATTTGCACCGGAAAAACCGCTGGAAGCCGCGATGTCGGCCATGATTGCCTGCGGTATCGGTTTTCAAAATGCCATGGGGGCGTTGGCCCCACCCGAGGTCGCTGTCCATCTGGGCTGGCAGGGCCAGATTTATGTCAATGGTGGCATTTCAGGGCGTCTAAGGGCTGCGGCATCAGACACCGATGCGGGCGCAACCCCAGATTGGCTGGTTATCGGGCTGGAAATAGACCTGTTGCCAAAATCAGATGGCGAAACCGGCGACACCCCCAACCAGACCGCATTGATGATGGAGGGCTGCGGCGATATTTCCCCCATTCGCCTGGTGGAATCATGGTCGCGCCACACATTGGTCTGGATCAACGAAATCGAAACCGGAAATCCGGCCAAGCTGCACGAACAGTGGCGCGGGTTGGCAAAAGATATGGGTAAGGATGTAAGTTTACAATTCAAAGGCGAAAATCTGTCGGGCAGTTTTGTTGGTGTTGACGAACAGTTCGGTATGCTGTTGCGAAACGGAAAAGATACCCGGCTATTGCCCCTTTCGGGCTGTCTTGAAACCGGAGAGACATCATGAACCTTGCACGGGCCATTCATTTTGACGAAAGCGACCAAATGGTGTTCCACACCCCTGCCCGCACCGGAGAATGGGCGATTTCAGGCGGATTCGAGTTTTCAAACTGGGGCAAAGGCGATTTAACCGGCAAAGCACGACAGGCTTTTGCCAATGGCTGGCTGGGGCTGGAAACCTTTGGCCGGGTGACCTTTGTGGCCACCACCAAAATTGAACCCGCCGAGTTCGACCTGCTGGTTGACCGGCTGGCACAGCATTTTGTGACCATTTACGGGGCACCCGACATTAAATCCGCCCGCCCCGTGGCGCTGGACGAATTAAACCATATGGTGGAATTATGCGCCGGCCATGACCCCAACACCCTGTTAACCGTGGCCCGCGAAATTATCGATAAAGGCGTCGCCGAGGCCTTTCGCACAATCGACCCGCCCGAGGCTGAGCTGGATATTCTGGCGGTGCATGGTGATCTGGAGGAATAATTCCAACAGGCCCGCCTTTATTTTGTCCAGGGCTTTATTGCGATACCGCATTAAAAGTGAACAGGCTTTCGCCGTTGATGGTATACTCATTGATTAGCTCTGCCGCTTTTTCACTGGTCAGCCATGTTTCAAGCAGCACTGCCAAATCGTTTCTAACATAAGAATGCAAGGCCGGATTAACCGGAATATAGGCATATTGGTTAAACAAAACCGGATCCCCCGCATATAACAGAACCAGATCCCCCTTGTTGCCAAAGTTCAACCAGCTGGCGCGGTCAGACATTACAAATGCATTCATACCACTGGCCACATTCAACGTGGCCCCCATGCCGGCCCCTGCGGCACGATACCATGCACCTGACGGGGAAATACCTGCGGCTTCCCAAAGGCTTAGTTCTTTTTTATGGGTGCCGCTATCATCACCACGGCTGACAAAGCTGGCACCATTCCGGGCAATGCGCTGCAAAGCATCAACCGCACTGCTGGCCCCGGCCAAATCAACCGGATCATCAATCGGCCCGATGAAAATAAAGTCATTATACATGATTTCACGGCGATGGGTGCCAAACCCCGCCGCCAGAAAAGCCTGCTCGGCCACGCGGGAATGCACCAGAATGGCGTCAACATCCCCCGTCTGGCCAAGGCGCAACGCTTGTCCGGTACCGACCACAATCAACTGCACTTCGATCCCCAGATCAGCCGCAATTTCAGGCAGCAGAATTTCCGACAGGCCGGAATTGTAAAAAGACGTGGTCACCGCCATTTTCAGGGTTTCCGCATGGCTGGAACTTGCCATCAACAACACCGCAATCAGGGTTTTCCAGTGAAAAATCATTCGATAATGTCTCCGTTAATAAATGCCTGCGCCAAACCGGTTTGCGGCTTGGCAAAAAATGTCTTGGCGTTTGCGGTTTCATGCACATTGCCATCATACATAAAAATCACATCATCGGCCAAACGCCCTGCCTGCCCCATGTCATGGGTCGACATGATGATGCGGGTTCCGGCATCTTGTGCAATTTTCAATATGGTTTCAATTTCCCGGGTGGCGCGACCATCCAGATTTGCGCAAGGTTCGTCCAGAAACAGAACTTCAGGGGCAATGATCAGCGCTCGCGCCACAGACAGTTTTTGCTTTTCGCCCCCTGACAACATCGGCGCCCAGCTTTCCAACAGTTCGGTCAGGCCAAAACGGGCAGCGCATTCAATTGCCTTGACCCGCGCCGCAGGTTTGCCCATACCGCGCAGCCGCAACGGATAGGCAAGGCTGTCAATCACGCGGCGGCGCATCATAATCGGGGCCTGAAAAACAAAAGCTTGATTCTGGCGGGCAACCTGTGCAGATACCGCCCAGCTGACCGAGCCGCCGGCACAGCGTTGCAGCCCGTGCATCAGCCGCAACAAAGTGGTTTTTCCTGCCCCGTTTGGCCCGATAAGCATTGTCAGCCCGTTTATAGCAAGGGTCAGATCAACTGGCCCGACCAGGGTTTTTCCACGCATTGTTGCGGTTGCGCCATTCAATTGCAGAGGTAAAATCACCATGTGCTGGCCCGCTCGGTTCTGGAAAGCGAATGGATCAGCAGGTTCACCAGCAAAGACAGCATAATCAAAACCAGCCCCAGCCCCATGGCAAAGGCAAAATTGCCCTTGCCGGTTTCCAGCGCAATCGCAGTGGTCAAAACCCGTGTGGCATGTTCGATATTGCCCCCGACAATCATAATCGCGCCGACCTCGCCAATCGCGCGGCCAAATCCGGCCAGAGTTGCGGTCAGCAAGGCCCGCTTGCCATCCCATAGCAATGCCTTGATGCGTTGCATTCGCGTAGCATTCATGGAGATCAGCAGATCATGATATTCGGCCCATAAATCACGAATGGTTTGATGGCTGATCGAGGCGATCAACGGGGTGATAATGATTACTTGCGCAATAATCATGGCGCTTGGCGAAAACAATAAACCAAAGCCCCCCAACGGCCCTGCCCGCGACAAAGCCATATATACAAACAACCCCACCACCACCGGCGGCAGGCCCATCAGGGCGTTCAGAACCGCAATCACAAACCGGCGAAACCTGAACCGGTTTACCGCCAGCCAAGCCCCCATGGGCAAGCCGATAATCGAAGCAATAATCACCGCCGAAACCGTAACCTGAAGCGACAGAAATATGATTTCGTACAGGTCCGCATCAAAGGTTATGATCAGCCACCATGCATCCCATAACCCCTGTGCAACGCCGTTCATTTGGCAAGGCCGGTCCGGGCCAGAATGAAATCGGCAATGGCGGGAATATCGTTGATATCCAGCACCGGAACCGTCAGACCCTCGGGTTGATACCCTGCGGCGACCGCTTTGATCGCGCTATTGTCCAAAGCCAGCAAAGGTCGGCTGCCCGGGCGAACCGAGGCTTCGATTTTGGGGATCCCGTGTTGTTTATAGCCTTCAACCAGCACCAGATCTACCGGCGCCAGCTTTGACAACAGAAATTCAAGCGGTGGTTCGTCCTGGTCGCGCAATTCATGCATCAATGCCCAGCGGTTGGCTGACGCCAGAATAACCTCCCGGGCGCCAGCAAGGCGGTGCCGGTGGCTGTCTTTTCCGGGCTGGTCCACATCAACATTGTGATGGGCATGTTTCAGGGTTGAAACCGTATGACCTCTTTCACAAATATCGGTGACCAGCCGTTCCATAAGCGTGGTTTTACCGCTGTTTTTCCAGCCGGTTATACCAAAAGCCCGAATATCATCCATCGTTAACCTGCCATCTATTTTCCCAAGCCCTGGATTTCGAACCGGCATTGGTTTTGGTGAATAAATTCATATGCCCTCCCTTGAACAGCCCTGACCTCAATCGGGTAGCGCATCAAAATGCCTATGTAAAATAAATTTATGCTTCCTTTTGATCGCAAATTAAATATCGGACAAATTGACCTTGTCATATCCACACCACTCTGAAAACGGGCAATTTTGGGGCAGAGCTTTGCAGCCTATCCAGATAAGCGTACAAAGGATATACCTATGGCTGGACCCTAATTCGGCATCCGCAATATTTCGGTGCGGTTGCCTTTTTGGATACGGACCGAATCTTCGCCAATGGCAACCACCTGCCAACCTGAAAAACGATCCCCCAAGCTAAGCTGAAGCATGCGGCCACCTGACATGCGGATCAGAACATTACGATGATCCGCAGTGCCGAAAATGCCGATCAGACTGGTTTTTCGCAGGTTAATGCCGTTATCAATGGTTGCGGCGCGCGCCACCGATGCGGTGGTTGGAAGGTTAACCGTTTGCGGGTCGGCAGGCACCACCGGCGCAACCGCGCGAGGACGGTTCGAGGTCAGCTCAATAATACGGGCCGCATTTGCGGAAAAACCGGCATTGCGATGGGCCGGCACAACCGCAAGCGCGGGTGCTGCATCGGAAAGCATCGGGTCACCCGGCGCAGGAATATTGGCAATTGCGGCGGGCCGCCGTTTGGCGCGCAGGGAATTGGCCAAAGCAACCGCAGGATCAATGGCAGCGGTTTCTACTGGCAATTGGTCCGGAATTGCATCACCAGAACGCAAAATCGGCAATCGATCGGGCTGACCGGCAACTACTGGAATAGTGCCGGTAAATTCCGGTGGATTAACCTGTTGTTCTGCTGTCGCAATTTCAATCACGGCAACCTCGTCTCCGGCTTCTGCGGGTGTTGCCAGCTCGGGCTGGGCTGCGATTTCCGCCACCACCGGATCAACCGGCGGCGGGGGAATGACGCGCCGCACCGGCACGATTTCGGGGCGCCCTTGAATAATGGCAAAGCCGCGCGCTGCTGTGGCGATGGTTTCAGGATCAGCAGGGATGGTTTCAACAATTGTAACCACCGGCTGAATTTCCAGAACCGCAACCTGTGGCGGAATTTCAGCGCCGCTGCGCAGCTTTGGCAGCAATTCCGGCAAACCACGGATCACCTGAACAACCTGCGTATCCGCCAAAACCGTGGGTAATTCTTTGGGCAGATCTTGCAGGGTGATGCCAAAACTATTTTCCAGCTCTCGCTGCAAGCCATAAGAAATCGTTGTGGCCAAGGCAGGCAAAGTTTCCAAAACAAACCGGATGCTGGCAACCGTAACCGGCACGGTGCCGATATTGGGCTGATCGGTGTTTTCCGTAACAAATATATCCGGGCTGTCCGGCGCAATATCGGGTTGTAAAAACGGTATGATTTCGGTCAACACATTATAAAGCCCGATCGCCGGAGGGCGGTCAGCGGCGGATGCTGGCGCGATAGGTTCAAGCTCCAGCGGCAATGAAAAGCGCAGGTTTTCGCGCATGTTGGTATAGGTTACATCATAGGTTTCGGTGAAACGCACAGACGGTTCATCGATAAAATCCTGCGCCGTTGCATCCAGACGGCGGGCGGGCACATAGGGCAACGGATCATGTAATGTCTGTGTGGCAATGGCCGTAACAGCAGTGAATTCAGGGCGGGCCAAGGCGACGGGCAGAATGTTTTCCTGACTGCGGTCAAGGGCGGGATCAGGGGTTTGGAAAGGTGCAAAATCGGCCACTACCGGCGGGGTTTCCCACCAAAGGTAAGGGTCGGAAATTCTGAAAAGCACAGCCGCCGTAACCAGCGATCCGGCAAGCGCCGCAGCGGCAACGCCAAGCCCGACGGTCTTGATCCGGTTGGGCGGCAACCTGAAATAGGGCTTTTCTGCAAAACCCTCGATCGGGTCTTTGGTTGAATATGCTGTGGCGACAAAGCCGTGTCTTTTGGCAAAGGCAAAGGCCTCGTGCATGGTTTTATTGCGCGCGCCTGCAATCCATGTCGGATCGCCTTCGGCGGGGGTGTTGATTGCAACTGCAAAGTCGCTGCCGGAATGGGGGGTGATTTTTTCCAAAATTTGGCGGGCTTCGGTTTCTTTTGCACGCGTATCCTGTGCCGAAATTTCCGAGGCCTTGCGGATGATTTGATCAGCCGGCAGCCAGACCCGAACCTTAAACCGCCGTCCCTCCAGCCGCTGGGCAATTTCGCGCATATTGGCCATTTTTTCGCGCAGCGCTGCATCGCCAAGACTGACGCGCGACAATTCATGCCAGTGCCCGTCAAAGGCAAGCTGGTGCAGGGATATGCCGTCCATCGACATTTCCAAAGCAAGAGATGGTAGCGGGCTTATCATATTCCTCAAAAAACTATGGCAATGTTTCCTTTTGCGGGTCTTAGCAGCATTATTTCCAAGAGTCTGCGCTTTCTGCTGGAAATGCGCGGAATCAAGCTTAAACACAACCGTAACCGGGATTGCGGTGCTCTGGCAAATTTACAGGGTTGGAATAACGGGATTTTTACCGATAAATAAAAATTATCTTGCCTTATCAACCGCAACAGCTTGACGGCACCGTAATTAAAAGTTTACCAAAAAAGAGTATCTGTAACCGGTATATCCAGTAAAATTATTATCTAAAAAACTGGCCTGCGGAGCAACAGATGAAAATCCCCTTTATCTACACCCTTAAAATCATTGGCGCAGCGGTTTTTCTGGCAATGCCTTTGGCGGCGCAAGAAATTACGCTTAGGTCTGTGGATGACAGCATTACCCTGACCGGTGATCTCGTCAGTTTTGACGGCAGCAATTATATCATTCGATCCACGATTGGCGAAATGTCGATTGCGGCTGCGATGGTGGAATGCGTCGGGGATTTTTGCCCCGATCTTGTTACCGGACTGGAAGAATTTTCTATTATCGCTTCGGATTCAATGGGGAATGAATTTTTGCCAGCCCTGATCGAGGCCTATGCGCTGGAACGCGGTGGCGATTTACAGGTTGAATTCGGCGGCAATGGTGCGGCACAATTTTATGTGATCGATGCGGATGGCAGCGTGCATTCAACCATTACAGTCAATTCAGGTTCTTACACCGACAGTTTTGCCGCACTTAATTCAGGCGAGGCAGTTATCGGGTTTTTCCGGCAAGCCCCCAGCGGCGCCATTATTGACCGGTTTTCCCGTCTTGGACTGGGCGATCTGACCAGTGCCGGCCAAGAAAAAATTATCGCATTAAACGGCGTCACCCTGGTTGTGCATCCGGATAACCCGGTTAAATCCTTAAGTATGGCAGAAATCGTGCGCATTTATTCCGGAGAGTTTGACAATTGGTCCCAGCTTGGCGGTCTCAATGCACCGATTTCCCTGTATCGACTGGATGCGAATGCAGGCAGCACCGCGTTTTTTGCACAAAAAGCTGTGGCTGTCGGCGGGCTTTCCTATACCGGTTCAGCAACAGTTTTGCAGTCGGACATGCTAATCGCGGGTGCTGTCAGTCGCGACCCGAACGGAATTGGCATCAGCGGTATAGCCGATGCCGCAATTGCCAGGATATTACCGTTACGTTCAGTTTGCGGGCAGGTTATGGCCCCGTCACGGTTTGCCCTGAAATCCGAGGAATATCCGCTGGCGCAGCGCTTATATATGTATACAACTTCGGCGCAACGACCCGACCGTGCCAGTGAATTCATGGATTTTGTGCTTTCCGAAACCGGACAAATGGTTGTGGAAAATGCCGGGTATATCGGCCAGAATGTCATGCGGCTTTCGCTTGATGAACAGGGGCGCCGCATTGCCAATGCGGTTGTGGCTGAAAATAGCATTACTTCGCTTGGCGATTTGCAAAACCTGTTAACAACAGTGCTTGAATCCGAACGCCTTTCGCTGACATTCCGGTTTATCAACGGTACTTCCGAATTGGACAATCGCGCACAGGGCGATATTTCACGGCTGGCGAATATGATCCGCGGGGGGGAATTTGACAATAAGCAAATTCTAATTCTGGGCTTTACCGATAATATCGGGTCCGAGGCCGAAAAGGCACGGTTTTCCCAAGCCCGCGCCGAACTGGTACGCGAGTCGATTATCAATGCAACCGGCGCGTCCAATCTTGGCAATGTCAAAATTACGCCGGTTGGCTATGGCAGCACTTCGCCGTTGGCCTGTAATAAAACCGAAACCGGCCAGTATACCAACAACCGGGTTGAAATCTGGGTGCGGTAACCCGAAAAAGGCGCGGCCCGTATACTGGCCGCACCTTTTGATGCTTAACCGGTTGCTTTGGCCAAAGCCTGATCCAGATCGCGGATTAAATCATCTGCGTCCTCAATACCAATGCTTAAACGCACCATATTTGCACCCGCGCCAGCCGCATCTTGCTGTTCTGGGGTTAGCTGTCGGTGGGTGGTGGATGCCGAATGGATAATCAGGCTGCGCGTATCGCCCAGATTGGCGACATGGCTGAAAATTTCAACTGAATCAACCAGCTTTACGCAGGCTTCGTATCCGCCCTTTACCGCAAAAGCAAACAGCGCACCGGCGCCTTTGGGGTAAATTTTTGCTGCCCGATCCGCATAAGGCGAGGATGCCAAGCCAGCATAGGTTACAAAATCAACCCTTGGGTCCTGTTCCAGCCAATTGGCAACCTTGACCGCGTTTTCAACATGGCGTTGCATGCGCAAGCTTAGGGTCTCGATGCCCATCAAGGTATAATGGGCAGCTTGAGGGTTCAGGGTCATGCCCAGATCCCGCAGGCCAATGGCGATGCCGTGAAAGGTAAACGCCAGATTGCCGAATGTTTCATGGAATTTCAGCCCGTGATAGGCCGGTTCGGGCTGGGATAATGACGGGAATTTGTCACTGGCCGACCAGTCAAAATTGCCGCTATCAACCACCACACCGCCGGTTACGGTGCCGTTTCCTGTCAGGTATTTGGTCATGGAATGCACCACCAATGTGGCCCCCATTTCAATGGGTTTGCACAGGTAAGGGCTGGCAAGGGTGTTATCGACAATCAGCGGCACGCCGATGGTGTCAGCGATTTTGGCAATGGCCGGAATGTCGGTTAAATACCCGCCCGGGTTGGAAATGCTTTCGCAAAAAATGGCTTTGGTTTTTGCGTCACTGGCAGCTTCAACCGCGTCAAGATCATCAAAATCAACAAATGTCGCCGACCAGCCAAACCGTTTGATGGTATTGCTGAACTGGGTAATAGACCCCCCGTAAAGACGGGTGGAAACAATGACATTATCGCCCGGTGTCATCAGCGGAAACAGCGCCATAATCTGCGCGGCATGGCCGGATGAACAACAAACAGCCCCTGCGCCGCCCTCCAATGTGGCGACCCGTTCTTGCAATGCGGCAACGGTGGGGTTGGTCAGGCGGGAATAGATATAGCCGACCTCTTGCAGGTTAAACAGCGCGGCAGCGTGGTCTGCATCGCGAAAAACATATGCCGTTGTCTGGTAAATCGGCACTTGGCGCGCGCCGGTGGCCGGATCTGGCCGTGCGCCTGCGTGAATTTGCAATGTGTCAAAACCAAGGGGGGTGTCGGTCATTCTATCGCTCCTCTTTTTATAAAATCGCGCGATGATCACAGCTTTGAGGATATAATTCCAGTATTAAATCCGCCCATGCGCAATTCCCCAAACAGGCGCTGGTATTCGATTTTCGGGCAACGGTTCATAATAACCGCAACCCCAGCCGCCTTGGCCAATTCTGCGGCAGGTTCATTGATCACGCCGATTTGCATCCAGATGGTTTTTAGGCCCCTTGGCAGCAGCACATCCAGCGCTTCCTCAATAATTGGCAAAACCTGCTCGGCGCGGCGAAAAATATCGACCATATCGACTTGCATATCCGCCGGAAGATCGCTGAGCGAGGGATATATCGGTTCGTTAAACAGCATTTGATCAGGATACATCGGGTTTACCGGCAAGATGCGATATTTCCGTAAGCTCAAAAACCGCCCGACAAAATAGCTGGGCCGAATGGGGTTGGTGGAAACGCCCACCATAGCAATGGTTTTTGTGCTGGTCAGGACCTCGCGCAGAAATGTATCACTATAAGTCATGCTTATTCCTAGCCTTGCTAACACCCAACCGCCACAAAAAAACGCCCGAACCAAAGCCCGGGCGCAGTTGGAACGAGGGACAGTTAGATAAAGCAGGGATGTTCCTGATCCTGCTTCGGTATTAACTTATGGGCTGATGGGTTAAATAAAAGGTCTGGTCGCAATAACGTGAGCAGATGTTAGGGCCAAGACCTATTAATATTCAGGTTTCCCAAGCGGGCTGGTTTCTGGTTCACTTCGGGCAGGAGGACGTTCTCATGGTAGATCACTTTTCGCTCACCCAAGCGCAAATCAAGCGTTTGAAACCTCGTTTCCCATGCTCTCACGGGGCCGCCGGTTGACAGCCTACGGGTGCTCAGCGGCATTATTTATGTGACTAAACGCGGGCTGAATTCCAAATTACACGCCGTTTGCGATGGTCAAGGATTGGAGGCCCGTAGCAACCGGTATGGCCGATGCGCACACACATTTCTATCCGAAATCTGCATCGCGGATATCGTCATTTGGTGGTTGTAATGCATCCTGGCCCTAGAGTTTTCTGATGCCGCCGAGGGACGCCCTTCCGGTAGAAAAAACGGCCGCGATCTTCCTTGAGGTATTTGACAATATGGGATGGCAATGCGCCAAGAAACAAGGCGATATTAGGAGGGGTATCTCGGTAAATCGAGTAAAACAGGGGGATTAAGAAGTGGTGGGCGACCCTGGAATCGAACCAGGCGTGGGTCACCCCGAGGGAGTTACAGTCCCCTGCCACACCTTGCGGCCTGACGCCCATCATCTTCTAACGGGGTGAATAACCACCCCTCAATGCCCCGTCAACACGCAAATCCGCAAACAGGGCAAAAATTTAGGCAGTGGCACCTTTTTTGAAGGCCAACAGCCAAATGCCTGCCAGACCAACCGAAATAATACCGTTCCAGGCGGCCATGGAAAGACCAAACAGGCTCCAGGCGACCTCGTCACAGCGCACCACCGGTGCCGACAGGATTTGTGCCATCAATGCTTCGGCGGAAAGGGCTGAGATATCGCCCGATGTGCAGGTATCAGGCCCGGCAAACCACGCCAGTTCAACCCCCGCATGATACCCCGCAATCGCCGCACCGGCCAGAACAACCGCAGCACCGGCCAGCGTAATTATCCGCAGCGGCACGAAAAAGGCGACAATCCCCAGCACAATCGCAATGCCGTGCGGCCAGCGTTGCCAGATGCACATTTTACACGGGGCAAGGTCCATAAAATATTGAAAATACAACGCCCCCAACAACATGACGGCTGAGCCCATTCCGGCAACCAGTGCAATTTTCCGCATTATAAATACCTTATCATAAAGAATCCGCCGATCAACAATACCAGCGCAATGATGAAAACCAGCCCCAGCCGGCGCTCGATGAAAACCTTAATGGCTGGGCCGAATTTCCACAACAGAGCCGCAATCACGAAAAAGCGAGCCGCCCGTGCAACAACGCTGGCCGCCATGAATACCGCAAAATTAAGGCCGGTTGCACCCGAAAGAATGGTAATGACCTTATAGGGAAACGGCGTTAAGCCTGCGATCAATACCGCCCAGATGCCGCGCTCGTTATAGGCCATTTTCAGGGCTTCGAATTTATCGGCCTTGCCGTAAAATTCCAGCACCGGCTGGCCGATACTGTCATAAAGCACAGCGCCAATGTAATATCCCATACCACCGCCCAGCACCGAGGCCACCGTAGCCACACCGGCAATTAAAAAAGCGCGGCGCGGCGCGGCGATGATCATGGGGATCATCAACGCATCGGGCGGAATCGGAAAAACCGAGCTTTCGATAAAAGCCACAAAGGCCAGCGCCCAAAGCGCATACGGGGTTTGCCCGAGCCGGATTGTCCAATTATAAAGATTGCGTAACATAAATGCGGTTCCGTTTTCAGAACCTTCGACCATTTTGTTGTGCCAAGGTCAAGCTGTGTCTCGTGTTTTGCCACGGCTTGGGCTAAAAGACGCAAAAACAGAAAGCCGGTTATGAACGCCAGACAAAATACTTTTGCAAAAATTTCTCGCCTCACAGAGGCTGGAAAACTGAAACAAGCTGAACATTTGGCCCTTGCTGCCCAGAAACAATATCCACGAGAGTTTTTTCTGCATAATATTCTGGGTGCCATTCACGGCATGCGCGGGGAATGGAGGGAGTCTAGCAAATATTTCTCCAAGGCTGTTAAAATTGCCCCCAAAAGCTTTGAGGGTTTCAGAAACCTTGGCAATGCCGAACGTAATCTGAGCAATTTGAATGCGGCCCAAAAACACCTGACCAAGGCGTTAAGCATCAAGGCAGCTTTTCCCGAGGGCTGGCTTTCGCTGGGGTTGGTTTATCTGGATAAGATGGAAAATCAAAAGGCGATTGCTGCGTTTGAAAAAGCCTTGGCTTTAAAGCCCGATTTTGACGTTGCTGCGTTGAACCTGTTTACAACCCTTGAACGGATGAACGAAGTCGAAAATCTGCGGATTTGGGTGTCAAAATTCGAAAAGGCCAGCAATAACCATCCGATTGCACAGCTTTTTCAAGCGGCTTTGCTTAACCGAGACCAGAAACTCGAACCGGCACGAGATATTCTGAAGGGCCTGAAATTTAGCCAAAACAGAACCCACGGGGATCTGATGATGGAACTGACCCGCGTGAATCTGCTTTCCAAAATTGAGGGTAAACTGGGCAATTACAAAGATGCATATGCATTATTTGATCAGTCCAACGCGCTGAATGCCAAGGCTTCCAAATCGGGCGATCATAGCGCAGAGCGATATATGGCGGGCTTGGATCGCCGTTTGGACTATTTCCAAAAGGGCTTTTCCAAGTCCTGGACCCCAATTGAATTACCGGCTGAATCTCCGGTTTTTCTGGTGGGCTTTCCCCGTTCCGGCACAACATTGCTGGAAACATTTTTAGGCGGCCACAGCCAGATTGCTATTTCAGATGAACGCCCGCTGGTCCGGGCGCTAACCGGCGCGCTCGGGACATCTTGGGGGCAGGATTTGCAGAAACTTGAATCGCTTGATGATAAATCTGCCAGCAAAGCGCGCAAGGCTTTTTGGTCTGAATGGCGGAAATATAATGGCCAGTCGGATGTGAAAATTGATAAATTGCCGCTTAATCTGGTTTATGCTGCTGAAATTTTGCGGGTGTTTCCCAATGCAAAATTTATCCTGGCGCTTAGGGACCCGGCCGATGCGGTGCTTAGCTGTTTTATGCAGTCTTTCAAGCTGAATGATGCGATGGCCACGTTTGAAACTACGCTTTCGACCGCGCAAACCTATGACCGCGCCATGGGGCTTTGGCAAAGCTATACCGAAGAATTATCGCCAGCGGTTTTTACCTGCAAATACGAAGATATTGTCACCGATAAAGAACCGGTTTTGCGCGGCCTGATGGAATTTCTGGAACTGGATTGGCAAGAAAACATCCTTGACCACCTTACCAGTATCAAAACCCGCGCAGACATTCGCACCCCCAGCTATGCCCAAGTGGCGCAGCCTTTGTATACGTCGGCAATGCAGCGCTGGAAGCATTATGAGCACCTGATGCCCGAGGCGCTGGAAATAATACAGCCTTGGCGCAAACATTTTGGTTATAGCGATTGACGCCCTGAATGGCCTTCGTTAAACGGTGGCTTGCGTGTGCCCGAGTGGCGGAATTGGTAGACGCAGGGGATTCAAAATCCCCCGCCGCAAGGTGTGCCGGTTCGAGTCCGGCCTCGGGTACCAAAACGCAGTTTTTTACTGCCCAATGACACTCATTTTTCCTTGTATATAAGGGAATTTATAGAGATGTTTTTCCAGCATGATTTTATATGGTCTGACCTGCCCCCCTAGAACCCCTCTATTTTGATGTGGAGTCCTCGGGGTTAAATCGATGGCGCTATGCGGCCAGTTTGTCCATTATTTTCTTTTCTGAAAATTCCATAGGTGTCAGGTTTCCCAACACTGAATGCGGGCGCTGGTGGTTGTAATCGTGCTGCCGGAATTCCAGTTTTTCCCGTGCGTCTGAAAGTAAGCTGAACAGGCTACAAATTGGTTCTGGACATACAACAGCGACCGGCCCAACATGGTTATCGGCGGGATCACTCCCGCTATGAAACTGAAACAAGCCGCGTAATTCCACTAGTGGACCCCATCAAAAATGGGGGGGGATTACCCCATTATGTTGCTTCGCACCCCTCCAAAAACGCGCCACCCAACGCTTTTTCAATCAGCGCAACCGTTTCGCCAATACCGTAAAGCGCCACAAACCCGCCAAATCTTGGCCCTTGTTTGGCCCCCAGCAGCACCTCGTATATGGCTGAAAACCATGCCCGCAGCGGATCAAATCCGTGGTCTTTACCCACCGAAAACACCATGCTTTGCAAGGTTTCGGCATCCGCTGCGCCGTCCCAGTTTTTCAGGCGTTCCGCCATATCTTGCAGCGCAGCGCGCTCCGTATCAGTTGGTGCGCGATATACTTTTTCCGGCTTCACAAAGTCATGGTAATACTGCACCGCAAACCCTGCTGCGCTGTCCAGACCCGGATGGGTTTGGGGCGTTGCATCGGGGGCATATTTGTTAATAAAGCCCCACATTTGTTCTTTGGTCTCGGTGTTTGATGCGCTGGCCAAATTCAGCAACATCGCGAACGGCACCACCATATCGCTGACGGGCGGCTTACCTTGATGGATATGCCAAACCGGATTGTTCAGCCGTGCTTTCAGGTCTTGGCCCTCAAACGCCCGTAAATGCTGGTGGTATTCATCGACCGCTTTGGGAATCACATCAAAGTGCAGCCGCTTGGCGGTTTTGGGTTTCAGATACATAAAATACGACAGGCTCTCGGCGCTGGCATAAGTCAGCCATTGGTCAATCGATATGCCGTTACCGCTGGATTTGGAAATTTTATTGCCGTTTTCATCCAGAAACATTTCATAAACAAAATGGGCCGGTGCCGGTGCGCCCAGTATCCGGCAGATTTTGTCGTAAATATGGGTGTTGGTGGAATGGTCCTTGCCATACATTTCAAAATCGACATTCAACGCCGCCCAGCGCGCGCCGAAATCGGGTTTCCATTGCAGTTTCACCTGCCCGCCGGTGACCCGCATTGTGGTTTCTTCGCCCTCTTCATCATCAAAGGTTATCGTGCCTTCAGCCGCATTCACCGATTTCATCGGCACATATAGCACCCGACCGGATTTGGGCGAGATCGGCAGAAAACAGGAATAGGTTTCGCGGCGTTCCTCGCGCAAACTCGCCAGCATTACCTCCATAATTTCATCGTATTTCTCGACCGCGCGCAGTAAAATTTCGTCAAACTGGCCCGATTTATAAAATTCACTGGCCGAGTAAAAATCATATTGAAACCCGAACGTATCCAAAAACCGGCGCAGCATGGCGTTATTATGATCACCAAAGCTTTTATGGGTGCCAAACGGATCCGGCACCTCGGATAATGGCCGTTGCAGATGTTCTTGCAAAGCATCGGGGTTGGGCACATTGCCCGGCACTTTGCGCATGCCGTCCAGATCATCGGAAAAACAGATCAGTTTGGTGGGAATGTCGCTGATGGCCTCGAATGCACGGCGGATCATGGTGGTGCGGGCCACCTCGCCAAAGGTGCCAATATGCGGTAAGCCCGACGGGCCGTAACCGGTTTCAAACAGCACATAGCCTTTTTTCGGGGGGTTCTTTTCAAACCGTTTCACCAGCTTGCGGGCTTCTTCAAAGGGCCAGGCTTTGGATTTCATCGCAAGCGCATACAGTTCAGACATGATCGTCCCCTAAAATAAATAATTATCCGCTTCCTATTGTGCAGCGCGCCCAGCGTCAATATTCTATGACAGCAACCCAAAACCCAAAGGTGATCAAATGTCCGATACTCCGCTTCCTTCTTTTTCGCCCCAAGACGCGCTTGTGGCGCTTATGGTTGCGGAATCCGCTTCGGATGAAAACATCACCAATTCCGAATTGATGTCGATCACCCGCATTGTAAACCACATGCCGATTTTTGCCGGATACGATGCGGACCGCCTTAAAATGGTATCGCAAGTGGTGTTTGACCTGTTTTCTGAGGAGGAAGGTCTGGATGCATTATTCGGAATCATCCGCGAATCCTTACCCGAAATTCTGTATGAAACCGCTTATGCCATGGCATGTGATGTGGCCGCCGCTGATGGCCGGTTGCATCAGGGCGAATTGGAATTCATGGCTGAAATCCGCTATGAACTGAACATAGACCGCCTGCACGGTGCCGCAATTGAACGGGGCGCACGGGCGCGGCATATGCAGCTGCCCAGCTGAAAAGCCTGATTTTCAGGTCATATTCCTGCCCTTTTTGTCGCAATATACATATTCCACTTGCGGATTTTGTTATACTTGCAGATTATTACAGAAAAAGTTGGGAAATATGAAAAGCAAACGAAGCGCAATTGTCGGTAGCGCCGCCATAGCATTTATCACCATAGGCTGGATGTTGACGGGCATTGCCCCCAGCATTGAAATCGCATGGATTTTATCACTGCTTTTGCTAACGGTTTTTCTGTTTTCCTTTGAAATTGTGCCGATTGATGTGGCCGCGCTCAGCATTATGGTGATGCTTGGCCTGACCTCTATTATGGCGCCGTATATGGGGCTTGATCAGGGGTTGGTTGATATTAACCAGCTGTTTGACGGGTTTTCATCCAATGCGGTTATATCCATTATTGCGGTGATGATTTTGGGGGCCGGTCTGGATAAAACCGGTGTCATGAATTCCGTGGCGCGCTATCTGGTTAAAATTGGCGGCACCACGGAAAAACGGGTTATTCCGCTGGTTTCGGGCACTGTTGGCGGGATTTCGGGGTTTATGCAGAATGTTGGCGCGGCCGCACTGTTTTTACCAGTGGTCAAACGTATCTCTATCCGGTCTAAAATCTCCATGTCGCGGCTGCTGATGCCAATGGGGTTTTGTGCAATCCTTGGCGGCACCCTTACTATGGTTGGCTCCAGCCCGTTGATTTTGCTGAATGATTTGATCATCAATGCCAATGAAAACCTGCCCGAAGAAAAACAGATGGAAACCTTTGGTTTGTTTTCGGTCACGCCTATCGGGCTGGCGCTGGTAATTTCCGGCATCCTTTATTTTGTAATATTCGGGCGGTTTGTGCTGCCAAAAGGCAGCGACGTTCCCGACCAGAAACAAGGGCTGGAAACCCATCTTCATGATGATTACGGCATTGATTATATCAGCGCCGAGGTCTATGTCCCCGCGACCAGTCGCCTGGTTGGCAGTGATCTGAACAGCTTTGAAACCCTATTTCATGTGCGCACTGTCGGGGTTACCTCGGGCAAGAAAATCCGGATGACAACCCGCGGTGTACCCGCAAACCTGATCATTGCCAAAGGCGACCATCTTGCCCTGATTGGCGAGCGCGAATCCATTCAGGTATTCAGCAAAGCCTATGGTCTGGATCTGAAACCGGGGCTTGATCTGTTTTCCGAAGTATTATCCCCCAGCTCTGCCGGTCTGGCCGAGGTGGTTGTCTCGCCCACCTCTCCGCTAATCGGGGAATCGGCGCGCACCAAACGCCTGCGTGAATTGCACGGAATTTCCACCCTTAGCATTATCCGAAGCAATCAAACCACCCGCGAAGGCGAAGACGTGCGCAATGTTACCTTTCAGGCCGGTGATTCACTGATTATTTTTGCCGATTGGCAAAGCCTGCAACAATTCCACACCAATCATAAAGTCGTAGTCACCAGCGATTACCCCCAAGAAGAAGTCCGCTCGCACAAAGTATTCCACGCCTTGACCTTTTTTGCCATTGCCATGGCGCTGGTGCTGCTGACAGATCTTCGGCTTTCCGTGGCTTTGCTGGTCGGCGCGCTTGGTATTATTATCAGCGGTGTGCTTGACCCCGAAGAAGCTTATGCCGCCGTCAGCTGGAAAACTGTCTTTCTGTTGGCCAGCCTTATACCGCTGGGCAAAGCGGTTGAATCAAGCGGCACTGCTGCATGGATAGCCCATGAGATATTGGTGCTGATCGGGGATGTGGATATCTGGGTCTTGCAACTGGTTATTGCTGTGCTGGCAACGGCGTTTACGCTGGTAATGTCCAATGTCGGGGCCACGGTGTTGCTGGTGCCGCTGGCCATTAGCATCGCGCTGCAAGCAGGGGCCAATCCGGCGGTGTTTGCGCTGACTGTGGCCA
>JALSGU010000098.1 GCA_026982575.1 Paracoccaceae bacterium
CCGCGCGATGGCTTGCAAAACCAGAAACGGATTATTCCTTTGATGGATAAAATCAGGCTGGTGGATATGCTGTCGGATTGCGGGTTCGAAAAGATCGAGACCGGCAGTTTTGTCAGCCCGAAATGGGTGCCGCAAATGGCGGATTCCGACAAGGTTATGGCGGGGATAAAGCGCCGCAAAGGCGTGGCCTATACCGCGTTAACCCCGAATATGCGGGGTTACGCGGCTGCGGTTCTGGCCGGGGCAGACGAGGTGGCGGTTTTTGCTTCGGCCTCGGAAGGGTTCTCAAAGGCCAACATTAACTGTTCGATCAAGGAAAGCATTGCGCGGTTTACACCCATTTTGGCGGCTGCAAAAGCCGACAAAATACCGGTGCGGGGCTATATCTCCTGCATCACCGATTGCCCGTTTGACGGGGTGACCCCGCCCGAACAAGTGGCTGATCTTGCTGCAATATTGATGGATGCGGGGTGTTACGGCGTGTCGCTGGGCGATACCATCGGGGCGGCGGTGCCTGAAACTGTTGCTGCCATGCTTCACGCGGTTTTGAAACAGGTTTCAGCAGTTGATCTGGCGGGACATTTTCATGACACGCACGGGCGCGCGCTAGGAAATATCGGTGTTAGTCTGGATATGGGGTTGCGGGTTTTTGATGCTTCGATCGGGGGGCTTGGCGGGTGTCCTTATGCGCCCGGTGCTGCGGGCAATGTTGATACGCTTGGCGTGGTTGATCTGTTGCATAAACGCGGGTTTGTCACGGGGCTGGATGTTGATAAGCTGGTTAAAACGGCGGCGTTTGCTGTGGGGTTAAAGGGGTAGGGCGGTTGCCCGATTCACCCTGCGGATATTTTTACGAAGTGGAAAATGTGGTGGAAACAATTGCGATAGAAATCGATGGGCGGGGGGTTGCCACACTAACCCTGAATCGGCCCGAAAAACACAATGTTCTGTCAGCCGTGATGATTGCGGAACTAACGCAGGCGGCGGCTGATCTGGGGGCAAATAATGCGGTGCGGGTGGTTGTGTTAACCGGCGCGGGCAAAAGTTTTTGTGCGGGCGGTGATTTGGCCTGGATGCGCGCGCAAATGGCGGCAGACCGCGCGCAGCGCATGGTCGAGGCGCGGAAGCTGGCGGAAATGTTGCAAGCCCTGAATACTATGCCAAAGCCGCTTATTGGCAAAATCAACGGGCAGGCCTTTGGTGGCGGCGTTGGTTTGATGGCGGTTTGTGATGTGGCGATTGCCGATGAAAACGCCCGTTTTGGGCTGACAGAAACGTGGCTGGGGCTGATACCTGCAACCATTTCACCCTATGTTGTGGCCCGTATGGGGGAGCGGTTTGCGCGGCGTGTGATGATGTCGGGGCGTAAATTCGGCGCGGCCGAGGCCAAGGAAATGGCGCTGATCTCGCGGTTTGTTATGGATGAATATCTGGACAAAGCGGTCGAGGTTGAAATTGCACCATACCTGAAAGCCGCCCCCAAAGCCGTGGCGCGCACCAAAGCATTGATCCGGCAGCTAGGGCCGGTGATTGACGATGCGGTGATCGATATGACCATTGAGGCGCTGGCAGATACTTGGGAAGGTGCCGAAGCAGCCGAGGGGATTGCGGCATTTTTCGAGAAACGGCAGGCGGATTGGTGAGGGGTGCGGCGCCTGGAGGGGGTGGCTGATTGAAAGCAAAATTGAAAAAGTTGCGCACTGCTTAAATTGAGCATTTTGTGTCTGTTATATTTGATTGGCAATGTTATGGAATTGCAATGTTTTTGGTGACCCCGGGTGGATTCGAACCACCAACCTGCCCCTTAGGAGGGGGCTGCTCTATCCAGTTGAGCCACGGGGCCGTGATGTTGTTTTAATCCGATGCATTCCAGGAATGCAAACGGGTTATGCGCCGGGCAAAAAACATCTGTACCAATTTGCCGTTTTGTAATGGGGTTATCTTGCTGCGCGTGCGGTTCAAGTACCATTTTTGCGGGTTATCTTTAAAATCGATGCAGCGTACCAGCAGTCCCGGATAGCAAACCAGCAAGTTTTTCCCGATATGCTCGCGCAGCTAACAAAATGTTAACCAACCCTTCATAGAGTTTGGGGGAAACTCATAGCAAGGCGCCGGTTTGTCTATCTCAACACTGAACAGTCCCGACACTAAAAATACTGCCTCTGTGTATTTTGACAATGTCAGCCATAACCAGACCCGGGTTGATCAGGTTGCTTTGCGGCCACTGCCGGATCATACCTATGTGATTTATTTTACGCCGCGTTCCGGCAGTTCCCGCCTGACAGAAATTCTGTCGCAAACCCAAAAACTCGGGGAGGCAACCGAGGCGTTTAACCCGAATTTCCTGCCGGGAATCGCAGAGGCCGTGCAGGCAAAAGACATGCAATCCTATATTGAAAACCTGTCGCGCTGGCTTAATCGAAATGGCGTGTTCGGCTTTGAAATTACCGGCCATCAGCTTAACAAGGTTTTCCCTCAGGTAACTGATTTTTTCGACGCTTTTTCCAACGCAAAAAGCTTTTGGCTTATTCGCGAAGACATTGTTGCGCAGGCAGTTTCATTGGCCAAGATGGTCACGTTGGATATCGGACATACCGCCCAGTCAAACCCAGATCAAAGGCGCGAGGCTGAAAAATCTTTTACCTATGCGCCCCAAAAAATCAAACGCTGGTTAAATCATATTCTGGCCGCTGAACGCCTGTCCGAGACATGGTTCAAACGTTTTGAAATATCGCCCAAACGGATGAGCTATGAAAAAATGATCCAGCTGTCCGCAGGCGAAATTGCCAATGATTTTGCCAGCCATCTGGGCCTGCCTGATCTGCCGGAAATCCGGTTTTCGCTGCAACACCAAAAATTGGGCACTTCTAAAAATCGGGAATTTGCAGATCGGTTTCGCATAGACGAAGCCGAGTTTTTGAAAACTGTGGCCAAGGAACGCCAGCCAATGTTAAACGCGCTTAATTCAGCGCTGCCTTAAGCAGGGCTTTGGTATAGGGGTTTCGGGCATTTTCAAAAATATCCTCAACGCTGCCGGATTCAACAATATCGCCGGCTTTCATCACCAGAATTTTATGACTAAGGGCGCGCACCACCCGCAGATCATGGCTGATAAACAAATACGCAAGCCGGTATTTTTGCTGCAAATCCCGCAATAAATCAACAATTTGCACCTGCACGGTCATATCCAGCGCTGATGTGGGTTCGTCCAGCACCAGCAATTTAGGCTTTAGAATGATCGCCCGCGCGATGGCGATGCGCTGGCGCTGGCCGCCGGAAAATTCGTGCGGATAACGGGTTTTGAAATCGGGGTCTAGCCCCACCTCGATCAGCGCATCATTAACGGTTTGGTCAAGGTTTTCCAGCCGACCATGCACGGCCAGCCCCTCGGATACGATTTGTTCGACCGTCATGCGCGGCGACAATGACCCGAACGGGTCTTGAAACACGATTTGCAAATCTTTTCGAAGCGGGCGCATCTGGTTATTGCGCAGCCCCTGAATATCCTGCCCGTTAAAATTGATGTTTCCGGTTGATCGCAACAGCCGCAGAATTGCCAAGGCCACCGTGGTTTTTCCCGAGCCGCTTTCGCCGACAATGCCCAAGGTTTCACCGGCGCGGATGGTCAGGTTTGCGTCATTTACCGCCTTGATATGGCCAACCGTGCGTTTCAAGATACCGCGTTGAATGGGAAACCAGA
>JALSGU010000099.1 GCA_026982575.1 Paracoccaceae bacterium
TGCCTTTTTCCAGCACAAAACCACGGATTTTGCCGTTATGGGCATCGGATTTGGCCCAGACTACAAAAATATCCGCCATCGGAGAATTGGATATCCATGTCTTTGTGCCATTCAACACATAGCCGCCATCAACCGCTTTGGCAGTGGTTTTCATACCGTTCGGGTCAGACCCCGCATCGGGTTCGGTCAAGCCAAAACAGCCGATATATTCGCCCGAAACCAGCTTTGGCAGGTATTTCTGGCGCTGTTCTTCGGAGCCGTAAGCCTGAATTGGGTAAATAACCAAGGAAGATTGCACCGACATCATCGAACGATAACCGCTGTCGACGCGTTCAATTTCGCGCGCTACCAGCCCGTAATCAACGTAACTTGCGCCAACACCGCCATATTGTTCCGGCACGGTCACGCCGAGCAGGCCTTGCGCGCCCATCTCAGCAAAAATGGACGGGTCCATCAGTTCATCGCGATAAGCCTGGGTGACTTTGGGGGCCAGCTTATCCGCCGCATAGGCCGCCGCCGCGTCGCGGATCATGCGATTTTCTTCACTTAGCTGGGATTCCAGCAAAAACGGGTCTTGCCAGTTAAATCGGTTTTTATCGGCCATTGCTAAAATCCTTTTGGGTGGTTGTTTTTGGTTTATCAAACTAAAAACAATTGGCAACCAAATTTGCAGACAACCCGTTTTACTGGTCGTAATCGACGGTTATGTCCGCCGTTAGCGGATAGGATTGGCAGGACAAAACATAACCTTTTTCAACCTCGTAATCTTCCAATGCGTGGTTGGCGATCATCTCGACCTCGCCTTTTAGCACCTTGCAGCGGCAGGATGAACAAACACCGGCTTTGCAGGAATATGGTATGTCGATTTTATTGGCCAGACCTGCCTCTAGCAGGGATTGGTCTTTTTCAATGGTAAAACTGCGGGTGGCACCGTCAAGGGTGATGGTGGCTTGCGTGCCGTTTGGCAGCGCGGTGTTTTGAGGTTTTGCCTGTTGGCTGGCGCGGCCTTGTTGGGGGGCGGTGAACAGTTCAAATTTGATCTGGTCTTGGGTTAGGCCGTGGGTTTTTAAGGCGGCATCAATGGTTAACATCATCGGTTCGGGACCACAGATAAAAACCGTGTCAACGCTGGTAATATCAACCCAGTGCTTGAACAAAAGATCGCATTTTTTGGCGTCGATCCGGCCCGAAAACAGGTCTATGTTCTGGCTGTCGCGCTCCAGAATATGAATCAGGGTCAGACGGTTCAGATAGATGTTTTTCAGGTCTTCCAGTTCTTCGCGAAACATGATCGAATTGACGTTCTGGTTGGCATAGACAAGGGTGAATTGCGAATTTGGCTCGGTTTCCAGAATGGTTTTCAGGGTTGAAATAATCGGGGTAATCCCCGACCCGCCTGCAAAAGCCAGATAGATTTTTTGGGCGGTTTCTTCCAGCGGGGTAAAGAAATTCCCCATCGGGGGCATGGATTGAACAACATCGCCAACCGCCAGTTCGGTATTGGCCCAAGTGGAAAACGTGCCGCCATCCACCTGTTTGATGCCGACCTGCAAGATACCCTCGGATTTACCAGCAGAAATCGAATAGGAGCGGCGCAGCTCCACCCCGTCAAAATCACGGCGAAAGGTCAGGTATTGGCCCTGTTTGAAATCAAACAGCGCCGGATCGGTTGGTTTCAGGGTCAACACCACCGCGTTGCGGGTGGTTTTGTGAATGTCGGTCAGGATCAGATCATGAAAACGGGGCATTGGATTTCCTTAATGGCATTTGAAATAATCAAAGGGTTCAAGGCAGGCCTTGCAGCGCCAAAGCGCCTTGCAAGGGGTGGAGCCAAACTGGCTTATTTTTTCCAGATCAATGCTGTGGCATTGCGGGCAATTCTTGGGCCTGCCCGAAGCTTGGGGCGGGGCAATGCCGTATTTTTGCAGCTTTTCGCGGCCGGTATCTGACAGCCAGTCGGTTGTCCATGGCGGCGAAAGCTGTTGTTTGATGGTGATATGATCAACGCCCTTTTGGCGCAGCGCCGTGGTAATATCGGCACTGATAACCGTGGTGGCAGGGCAGCCCGAATAGGTCGGGGTCACTGAAATTTCCAAGGTGTCACCTTGCCATGCCACCCCTCGCACAATGCCAAGATCAACCACCGAAATTACCGGAATTTCGGGATCAGGCACCGTTGCCAGCCATTGCCATATCTGATCAAGGTCCGGGTTCATATCACCAGTTTGCCCCGGGGTAAGCCCGTTGCAGCCATTGCATCTGGCACAGGATATGGCCCAGATGCTCGGTATGGCGCGCGCCGGTTTTACCGCCCTGTTGGGTGTAATTATCTTGCGGGATGGTCAGGGTTGCTTGTGCCAATACCCGCCCTGCCAGCGCATCAAAATCATCGCGCAGGCTGGCCGGATCAGGGGCAATACCCTGTTCTTTCATCGCCAGATCAACAGTATCACCCTGAAACATTTCGCCCACGTAAGGCCATAAATAATCAAGCGCGGCTTGCATGCGCACATGGCTTTCAGCCGTGCCATCGCCCAGCCCGACAACCGTATCGGCGGAACGCTCAACCTGATAAGCCACCTCTTTTGCCGCCTTTTGGGCAATTTCTGCCACGCGGGGATCGCTGCTGTTTATCAGGTGGCCCAGCTGGACAGAGTGCCACGCATCAAACAGGAATTGCCGCATCAGGGTCTGGCCAAAATCACCGTTCGGCAGCTCCAGCAATAACAGATTGCGAAAATCCCAAACGTCGCGCAGAAACGCAATATCATCAGCCGAGCGGCCTTTGCCTTCAACCTCTCCGGCCAATCCTAACCACATTTGGGTCTGGCCGATCAGATCAAGCGCTGTGTTGGCAAGCGCTATGTCTTCCTCCAGCACCGGCGCGTGGCCGCACCATTCCGATACGCGGTGGCCCAGCACCAAGGTGTTATCGCCCATCCGCAGCAAAAACTGAAACAGCGGATCCATCACATGGTCCCCGCTTCGTCGGGGATATCAAAAAACGTGGGGTGACGATAGGTTTTGCTGTTGGAGGGATCAAAAAGCGGGCCTTTTTCACCGGGGCTGGAGGCGCTGATATGGTTTGCCTCGACCACCCAGATGCTTTGGCCCTCGTTGCGGCGGGTATAGACATCGCGGGCGTTTTTGATCGCCATTTTGGCGTCGGGCGCGTGGAGTGACCCGACATGGCGGTGGTTCATGCCGTGCTGTCCACGGATAAATACTTCCCATAGGGGCCATTCGTTTTTCATGGTTTTTCCTTTAATGCTAAAATGGTCAGAACCAGCGCCAAAGCCGCAAAAGCCGCGGTCTGGAGCCAGTAAATTTGCGGGCTTTGGCCATCCAGCACCAGCGCCAGATCAGCCGACTGGTTGATATAGGACAGGCCAAAAATCGTGATCCAAAGCGCCACAAGCGTATAGGGCAACAGCAATTTATGGCGCGATGTGGCAAAAAACAGGATCGCATAGGGCAGCAATATCGCGGCGATAATCCGGTCTTGATAGGCGTAAAACGGCACATCGTAATAGACAAAAAGCAACGGGTATTTCAGGCCCAGAAAATGGGCGCTGGCCATGGCCAGAAAAAAGGCCGAAACCACCAGCAAAAGCCCGCGCAACAGGTTTGAGGGTGGGTGCATGGCGTTACTCCGCTGCTGCGATGCGGGATTTTTGGGCGTGC
>JALSGU010000100.1 GCA_026982575.1 Paracoccaceae bacterium
GAATGTTCGTGATCATCATCGTGGTGGTGGTGATGCACCTCATGGCGCAGATCCATGCTGTTTTCGGAACTTATATTTTGCCCCAATAACACATCAATCGGCACCGCGCCCATTTCGGCACGGATCACCTGCACCGCGTCGCGCGCGCCCGATCGCAAGCTGGCATTAAGGCTATCCGCCTGCGCATCGCTTAAAAGATCGGCCTTGTTGATCACAATCAGGTCGGCACAGGCCAGTTGATCCTCGAATAATTCTGACAAGGGCGTTTCATGGTCCAGCTGCGCGTCACCCTTGCGCTGCGCATCGATCGCGGCCTCGTTATGGGCAAAACGGCCCTCGGACATCGCAGCGCCGTCAACCACGGTAACCACACCATCAACCGTTACGCGACTGCGAATTTCCGGCCAGTTAAACGCCCTGACAAGCGGTTGCGGCAGCGCCAGCCCCGAGGTTTCAATAACAATATGATCAGGTGGATTGTCTTTGGCCAGCAACATCTCGATGGTTGGCACAAAATCCTCGGCCACGGTGCAGCAGATACACCCGTTTGACAGCTCCACTACGTCTTCATCAGCACAGCCTTCAATGCCGCAGCCTTTTAGCAAGTCACCATCCACCCCCAGATCACCAAATTCATTGATGATCAGAGCAATACGTTTGCCATTGGCGTTTTGCAGCATATGGCGGATCATGGTGGTTTTACCAGCACCAAGAAAACCGGTAATTACCGTGGCGGGGATTTTGCTTTGCATTATTTATTCCTTAATCATCATCTTCAATTGGCGGCACCCGCGACACAAAATGGCCTTTTACGCCCTGCGGCCATTCCCGAAACGGCACGCGACCGGTTTGTGATGCATCAAATCCGGTGGCAAATTCGGTTATGGCTGCTGCGCTTTCGGCATTTGGTTCAAACCGGCCCAGCACATAAGTCAGCTTGCCTTTGGCGCGAATGGCGATATTGCAATGGTGATCGCAGCCCATCAGGCAGGAATGGCGTTTTACAGAAATACCGGTCGGGGCGGCTTTTTCCACCAGATCTGCCAGAATTTCGCCGCCGGTTTGATCACCGTTCAGCTTTTCGGTCTGTGAATACCGGCAAGTGTCGCATACCAGAATTGTGGTCATAAAAGTCTCCGCTCTATCCATGCCATTACTTTGACAATATCACGGGCGGGTTCTGCCACAGGGTCAGGGGGGCGTTCAACCATAATCACCTTAATTCCCAGCCGCTGTGCTGCGACCAATTTGGCTTTGGTCTGGTCTCCGCCTGCGTTTTTGCTTACCAGATGGGTTATACGGTATTTGCTGAATAATTGCATTTCGCCAATGACATCAAAAGGCGGCTTTGCGACAATGATTTTGCCAAACGGATTTTCGGGTGGTTTTATGCTGCGCGAGATAAAATCAACGCCGCTTTGATGGGCAAACGCTACCATGCTTTGCGAACCCACACTCAAAAAAGCCCGCGCGCCGGGGGGCAAGGCTTTGGCGGCATCGTCAAGGGTTTTGACATGGGTCCAGTTTGCCCCGGCGGGTTCGTCCCATGCGGGGCGCTCAAATCGCAATAGCGCAATATTTGTCTGGGCGGCGGCAGCTATGGCATTTCCGGTCATTGTTGCGGCAAAGGGATGGGTGGCATCCACAACCATTTTAACCGCATTTTGGGCCAGATAACGGGCAAGGCCAACTACGCCGCCAAACCCGCCGATATGCACCGGATAGAGCCTTGGTTTCGGGTTGGGCGTAACCCCTGCCAGTGAATAGGTAAATGTAATACCGTGCCCGCGCAGCAACTCTGCCAGTTGGTCGGCCTCCGGGGTGCCACCAAGGATCAGAATGCTCATGCAAAACCCTGCCGTGCAATGATTGTGCCGCTACGATCAATAATGATGATTTCAACGGCGATATCCGCACCATCCAGTATTTCCAGCGCGGTCTGTTGGGCTTTTTGCGCGATTGCTCTGATCAATTCGGGGCCGGTCAGGGTATAGGCCTCCAATGCGGTATTGGCGCCGCGAACAGCCTTGCCATCAAACCCTAGACTATCGGCCAATTCGCCAAGCGCTGCGAAATCAACCTGTGAGCGCCCCGAATGTAAATCGCGTGCGCCCTGCGCCAGTTTGGTGAATTTGCCGATCCCCCCCGCAAGGGTAATGCGTTTGATCGGGTGGCGTTTCAGATATTTCAGAACGCCGCCGACAAAATCACCCATATCGAGGCAATCTTCCTGATCCATGCCATAAACCTGACGTGCAGCGGTTTCGGATGTGGAGCCGGTGGCAGCAATAACATGGTCCCGCCCTGTGGCACGCGCCACATCGATGCCGCGATGAATAGAAGCGATCCATGCTGAACAGGAAAACGGGCGCACAATGCCGGTGGTGCCCAGAATGGACAAGCCACCCAATATGCCCAAACGCCCGTTCCATGTGCTTTTGGCCAGTTCTTCGCCATTTATAACCGATATTTCCACATCAAAATTCGGGGCATGACCATCAAGAATATCGGTGATGGCCGCATCAATCATCAGGCGCGGCACAGGGTTTATTGCTGGTTCACCAACCGCCAGCGGCAAGCCCGGTTTGGTCACTGTCCCGACACCTTCGCCAGCAAAAAACCGCAATCCGCCTGACCCGTGGGAAACCTTGGCGCAAATCACCGCGCGGTGGGTGACATCGGGGTCATCGCCTGCGTCTTTGACAATACAGGCTTTGGCCCAGCCCGCGCCGCGTTCGCACTGAAAAACATCAAATTCCGGTGTTTCGCCTTTTGGCAGGGTGATCTGGACAGGGTCAAGAAACCTTCCGGAAATCAGGGCCGAACAAGCCGATTTTGCCGCTGCAGCGGCGCAGGCTCCGGTTGTCCAGCCGCGCCGCAATTCAGTCATGTGTTGGCCCTTGATCCATAGTAAAGGATTAAACCCAGAACCGGACCTTGGCAAGCCAAGCCAATTCAAGCTTCTTTGTTGTAAGAAAACTTAACCCGAGCGCAGCGAGGCCACACGCTAGCCAAGCTCCAAAAGCCGTTCCATTGCAGCATTGATTTTGGCAACTTCTTCATCCAAGATCACCAGCCGCACACGGTTTTCCTCCACCACTGCCGCAGGCGCTTTGGCCACAAATTTTTCATTTTCCAGCTTGCCTTTGATGCCAGCAGCCTCTTTAACCAGCTTTTCCAGTGCCTTGGTCAACCGTGCCTTTTCGGCATCAACATCAATAATATCGGCCAGAGGCAGGCAAAACGTGCCGCCCTCAACCGTGATTGTCACAGCGCCTTTGGGGGCGCTTGCCGCAATTGAAATATCCGAGACCCGCGCAAGCCGGTGTATCAACAAGGAATTGCCCTTAAGCGCGGCTTGGCCCGCAAGGGACAAATCAAGCTGGATCATCGGGATTTTAGCACCGGCCGGTACCCGCATTTCAGCGCGCACCGAACGGATGCTGTCAATCAGGCCGATCACCCAGTTCATTTCGGCATCCGCAGCCGTGTCAATCAGATCATCGCCATAGGTTGGCCAATCTGCATGCACCAGCATTTTCGGGCGTTCAGTGATATCGCCCCAAAGCTGCTCTGTTATATAAGGCATAATCGGGTGCAGCATGATCAGGCA
>JALSGU010000101.1 GCA_026982575.1 Paracoccaceae bacterium
ACATGGCGGCTCATGATGCCGGTCATGGCAACAATACCCGCATTTTGCGAAAACGACGTATTTGGCAAACCGCCAAACAATCCACCGATCAGGGAACCAAGCCCGTCAGCATAAGTAGCACCGGTGATTTCCTTGTCGGTGGCCGCACGCCCTGCGCCGCCTTGGGTGGTGGCGTTTGTGTCGCCTACGGTTTCAATGGCCGAGACCACAACCACCAGCACAATGGCAATGGTTGCGCCCCATTCGAATTTAAACCCAAATGGCATGAATTCGGGCAAAGCAAAATATGCAGCGTTGGACACGGCTGCAAAATTTACCAGACCGGTAAAGTAAGCAACAACATAACCGGCCAGCAAACCGATCAAAATAGCCGCTGCCGACATTATGCCCTTGGTGTAAAATTTAACCCCAAGCGCCACAATAATCACGGTTAGGGCAGGGAACCAATGCGCCCAAGACCCAAAGCTTTCGGCCTCCATTTGAAAGGGTGCCGCGCCACCGGCGGCATATTTGATGCCCACCGGAATAAGGTATAAACCGATCGACATAATCACCAAGCCGGTCACCAAAGGCGGGAACAAGAACCGCAATTTGGAAATGACGGAACCCAGCGCAAAATGCACCACGCCGCCAATAATAACCGCACCCATCACCGTGGCCATGCCGCTGGTGGCGGCAATGGCAAACATGATCGACACAAAAGCAAAACTGGTGCCTTGCATGATGGGCAGGCGCGCACCAATCGGGCCGATACCGACGGTTTGAAACAAGGTGGCAACGCCGGCAAACAGCATGGCCATTTGCACAAGGTAAACCTTTTCGGGGCTGGTAAAAGCAAATCCGGCAGCACCGGCAATAATAATCGCCGGTGTTACATTTGACGCAAACATCGCCAAAACATGTTGCAAGCCAAGCGGCACTGCTTGTGCCAATGGTGGTGTTTTATTCGGGTCTGAATAGACCCCCGTTGTATCTGACATTTTATCCCTCTTCCTGTTTTTATCACGCTCAACGGCGCAGATTAGACATCGGCTTTCGCCAAAGATCGGCAAATTCTTGCCGAAAAATCAGGATATAGCAAGTTTTTTTGTTAAACACGCCAGATATAGGGGGTTATCCTATGGGCTGGCCATTGATGTAAACGGTTTCAATGGCACGATCATCACCCAGCATTATGGTCGGGAAAATCTGTTCCCAAAAATCATTGGCGCGTTTGACCCGTTGTTCGATCACAGGGGTGGAGGCCAGGTTAATAACAACAATGTCGGCCTCGCGCCCTGTTGCAAGATTGCCGATTTTATGGCCAACCCGCAGAGCATCAGCGCTGCCTGCGGTGGCCATCCATAACAGTTGCGCAGGATGCAACGCATCACCGCGCAGCTGCCCGATTTCATAAGCCGATGCCATGGTGCGCAGCATTGAAAACGAAGACCCACCGCCAACATCAGTGGCCAACCCTGTTGGAATGCGCATTTCATGGCTGCGTTTTGCGTTAAACAGCCCCGAGCCAATAAACGCATTCGAGGTCGGGCAATGGGCAAGGCTGCTGCCGCTGGCCTTTATGGCGTCCCATTCGCGGTCCGACAGGTAAATTGAATGCCCCAGCACTGCACCCGGGCCGGTCAGGCCAAAATGTTCATATACGGCCAGATAATCTTGTTGATCGGGGAATAATTCCTGCACCCATGCGATTTCCTCGGATTGTTCGGAAAGGTGGGTCTGCATCAGACAATCGGGAAATTCAGCCCAAAGCGCGCCTGTTGCTTCCAGCTGGGTTTCGGTGCTGGTGGGGGCAAAACGCGGGGTGATTACATATGAAAGCCGATCTTTACCGTGCCATTTTTGCAGCAAGGCTTTACTGTCATCATAGCCCGATTGGGCGGTATCGCGCAGGCCATCAGGCGCGTTTCTGTCCATCATCACCTTGCCGCCCAGCATCCGCAGCCCGCGTTTTTGTGCGGCCTGAAAATAGGCATCCACGCTTTCGGGATGAATGGTGCAATAGGCGCAAGCGGTGGTAATGCCGTTTGAAAGGTTCAGATCCAGATAGGTTTCGGCGACCTGATCCGCATAGGCACGGTCTGCAAAACGGGTTTCTTCGGGGAAGGTATAGGTGTTTAACCAGTCAATCAGCCGTTTGCCCCAGCTGGCGATAATCGCGGTTTGGGAATAATGGGCATGGGCATCGATAAACCCGGCCATGATCAGGCTGTCGCCATGGTTAATGATTTTTGCGTGCGGGTGTTTGGCGCGCAGATCATCCCTCGAACCAACCGCACGGATAATACCGTTTTCCACCAGCACCCCGCCGCGGCGTTCATGGATTGCGGATTCAGCAACTGGAATTTGCCAAGGGTTTCCGGTGAAAGAAAGGGTTTGCCCCAAAAGTAGCTGCGCCATGGATTTTCCTGCATCGTTTTTGCCAGATTACAAATATCCAATGCATTTGCAATCAACAGCTTGTAGGGTTTGGCAAAGATATTTGCGAGGGTAAAATGACAGATAGCCAAGTTTCTGAATTTGAACAAGATCAGGAATATACCCTGAATGCCGGTCTGATCGACGCGATTCTAGCGGCGGTTGATGCAGGTCATCAGGGTCGCTTGATTGCCCTGCTTGAACCCCTGCACGAGGCTGACATTGCCGATATGCTGGAACAAATAAGCCCCGCCGAGCGCGAAAACCTGCTGCAGCTTTGGGGGCATGAGCTGGACGCCGAGGTGCTATCGGAACTGGAAGAAGGCATTCGCGACGAGGTAATGCGTGATTTGCCCGATGATTTGCTGGCAAATGCAGTGCGGGATCTTGATACCGATGATGTGGTGTATCTGGTTGAAGATCTGGATGAACCCCAACAGGAAAAACTGCTGGAAAAGCTGGATGATGCCGACCGGCACGCCGTGGAACAGGCGCTAAGCTATCCTGAAAATAGTGCAGGGCGGTTGATGCAACGCGAAACCGTAGTGGCGCCCAGCCATTGGAATGTGGGCCAGATCATTGATTATATGCGCGCGGCCGATGATCTTCCGCAGGTGTTTTACGATGTGATTATCGTTGACCCGATGATGCACCCCATTGGCGATGTGCGTTTGGGCCTGATCATGGGCACCGCCCGCGAGGTTTTGTTAACCGATCTGATGACCGATAATTTTCGCACCATTCCCGTGGATCAGGATATTGAACATGTGGCCTATGCGTTTAACCAGTATCACATGGTTTCAGCACCGGTGGTCGATGAAAACGGGCGCCTGGTGGGGGTGATCACCATTGATGACGCCATGGAAGTATTGGAAGACGAGGTTGAGGAAGACATGAACCGGCTGGCGGGTTTGGGGGATGAGGAACTGTCAAACAAGGTTTGGCAGACCACCAAAAAACGGTTTCCATGGCTGGCGGTTAATCTGTTTACCTCGGTGCTGGCGTCAATTGTAATCGCGCAATTTGCCGATACCATGGAGGCCATAATTGCGCTGGCAGTGCTGATGCCGATTGTGGCCTCGATGGGCGGCAATGCGGGCACCCAGACCTTAACCGTGGC
>JALSGU010000102.1 GCA_026982575.1 Paracoccaceae bacterium
GAAGGCAAGGCATCGGCCCCGGCGCACCTGCCCGATGGCATGCATGTGCGGGATCTCTACCGCTACTTCATGGAAACGCCTCCGCCACCGGATGCCACCATGATGCGGCGCTATCCTGCCGCCCCCCATCCTTATGTGCTGGCAGCTCCGGTGCATGATGCCCCCATGCACCTGCAGGCCGGTGATTCATTGCAGCTGCGCCTTATCCTGTTCGGGCGCGCCAATGCGCTGCTGAACGTTGTGTTGCTGGCCTTCTCCCGCGCCGTGCGGCAGGGATTGGGCAGGCAGCGCGCCAGGGGGCAGCTGGTGCGGGTTGAAGAGCATTCCAGCGCCATCGCGCAGGATAAAGGAGAGCCACGCCAGATCTTTGCCGTCGGCGAGGCTTTCGTGCCACCGCAGCCGGCCATGCTGCCCTTGCAGGCAGACACCCCTGCCCCATCCATTGTGCGGGTGCACTTTCACACACCGCTGCGGCTTGCCATCAACAGCCGCATCCTGCCACCAGCACGCTTTACACCCTACCCGCTGCTGATGAATCTGCTGCGCCGGCTTTCCGCGCTTGATGCCTTTCACGGTTCAGGCAACCCGCAGGTGAATGCCCATCTCTTCAAGCAGGCGGCGCAGCAGGTGCTGCTTCTTGAACCGGACCTGCAGTGGCGAGACCTGAAACGCTATTCTGCCCGCAGCCGCAAGGAAGTGCCCATGGGCGGCATCGTGGGCACCTGTATGCTGGACATCTCGAAAGCCCCCGAGGTCTGGCCGCTGTTGCGTGCGGGGCAACATGTCCATGCCGGCAAGGGAGCCGTGATGGGGCTGGGGGCCATGCGTGTGGAAACATGCTGAAGCCTTCTCCTTGCACAGGATGCACCGGACTTGGGCTTCCTGCCCCTCCCCGCTTCTCCACTCTCTTTTCCCTGCGTTCCAACCGCAATTGCCAGCATGCGGCAAAAGCTTTTTGCTCTTTTGCCGTGCAGGAAAAAATGCCATCCTGCCTGAAGGGGAGGTGATTCCTGTCGCTCGGAGAGAGGGGGCTGAATGGCAACAGCTTCACCATCAGGAAGGCAGGATAACGCACAGGCAGATGCGGCAGCCATGTCGTTGGCATCGCCCGCACCCCATGCCTGTGCCCGTCGGGTGCTGTTTCTGGTAACCGGCCTTTCGCCCCAGGTGGTAACGGAAACGCTGCATGCCCTCTGCATTGGCCGCCAGCAGCCGTTCATCCCCACCGAGATACATCTGCTTACCACCACTGCCGGGGCGGAACGGGCTCGGTTGATGCTGTTCGAGGCTGACGGTGGACGGTTTCATCAATTCTGCGATGATCACGGGCTGGAGGAGCTGAAACAGGCCTTCTCGCCAAACGACATCGAAGTGGTATGCGGCCCTGAGGGGCAGCCCTTGCAGGACATTGTGAGCGCTGCCGACAATGCAGTGGTGGCAGATGCCATCCTGCAGCGCGTGCGGCTATACACGGCTGATCCCGATTGCGCGCTGCATGCCTCCGTTGCCGGTGGGCGCAAGACCATGGGCGTGGCCCTGGCGCTGGCACTCAGCCTGCTGGGCCGCCCGCAGGATGTGCTCTCCCACGTGCTGGTCTCGCCACCATTCGAATCGCATCCGGATTTCTTCTATCCGCCCCCGCAGCCGAAAGTGCTGCTGGTGGGCACCCCGCCGCAGCAGCGCCCGGTGAGCACGGCAGAAGCGCACATCTCGCTGGCAGAGATTCCGTTACTGAAGCTGCGCGGCCTGCTGGACGAGGCCCTGCTGGCCGAGGACTGCTCCTTCAGCACATTGATCGAGCGCGCCCAGACCAGCCTGACGGCACCGCGCCTCGTCATCGACCTTGCGCGCAGCAGCGTGCAGGCCAACGAACGGCAGCTGGATCTGCCACCGGCGGCAAAAGCTTTTCTGCTGATGCTGGCGCGCCGCAAGCTGCTAGAAAAGACCACGCACTGCCCGGCAGACGGGGCAGCGGATGCAGAGCTGGCACGAGAGTTTCTGCAGGCGTTTCATGACATGAATGCCGCCCCCCCCGTCGAACAGACGCAACAGGCCCTGAAGAACGGCATGGACAAGAACTTCTTCGAGCGCCGCAAGCACGAGGTGAACAGCGCCTTTCGCAAGGCACTGGGGCCGGGGCCGGCAAAGACCTGCATCATCACACGGCAGCGCGATGCGCAAACAGGCCGTTACCGCCACGACCTGCCGCTGCCAGCACAACGGATCAGCATCATCGAACAATGATGGAGGGAGGGATGAGCCGGTTGCAGAAGATCAGTTGCGAGGTGGAGTTCATAACACCCGCCTTTCTGGGCAATGCCACGCAGCAAGGGCAATGGCGCGTGCCTCCCTTCAAGGCCCTGCTGCGGCGCTGGTGGCGCATCCTGAAGGCAAAGGATTACGGATACGACTGGCGGCAGTTGCGTGAAGCGGAAGGCCTGCTGTGGGGCAATGCGTTTTTGGAGAAGCCACATCTGCCCGGGCACAAAAATGGGCATCAGCAGGCGTTGATCAGGCTGCGGCTTGGCAATTGGCGCATGGGCAATCTCGACAACAATGACTGGAAGCAGTTTCGCTTCGGCAAGCAGAAGGCCACTTCCAGCGCTCAATATGCAATCGATGTGGATGTTTATCTGGGCTTTGGTGCGGTATTGCCTCCCAGCAAGAAGCAGAAGAGGAAATTCAAGGAGCTGGCACATGCTCCGGCCATTGCCGATGGCGAGCAGGCTACCCTGCAGCTGCTGCTGCAGGATGAGAACCACTCTGCACTGGCGCGCGAGATTTTGGGGCTGGTGCATCATTTCGGTTCACTGGGCAGCCGTGCAAACAATGGGTGGGGATCGGTGCAATGCATGATAGATGGCCGCAAGGTCTCTTTACCAAGAATTCCTGCGCGTGATTGGCAGGCTTGTCTCGAGCTCGACTGGCCTCATGCCTTTGGCAAGGATGCCAAAGGGTATCTGATTTGGGCATCAGCACCGGTAAATGATTGGATAGATGCCTTGAAGCAAATTGCGCGAGCAAAGGCAGATGTGCGGGACCTGGCCAAGGCGCTGCCTGCTTTCAATCGTCGCAAGCCGACGGCTGTCTTCCTGCTTGGCTATCCGGTGCAAGGGCCACATGAACTGGACAGTGCCAAGGAGCTCCGATGGCCTTCTCCATTGCGCTTCAAGGTGCAGCGACTTGATGATGGTGCCTATCGCGTGCTGGCGTTTCACCTGCCGCACAGGCCTCCACCTGCCATCTGGGCATTATTCAATTCGCAGAAACGGCGATGGGCGGAGGAAACCCAGGTGGAGCTCTGGGATCGCATCCATGCATATTTCGACAAGGATTCCGAATGGAGTCGTTGGGGGGGCGCTGATGAATATCGATACAGAAAAGATCTGGCGGGCCAAGGCGGCGGCGTGGGTGCATGATCCGGGCGAGAAGCAGGCCATCCTGTTCGCTCCCGGTTTCGCGCATGAGAAAGGCACATCGAGAAAACTCACGGAACTGC
>JALSGU010000103.1 GCA_026982575.1 Paracoccaceae bacterium
TATCAGATGCTAAAACAGTTGTTGTCACACCACCTGACAAACCATTGACTGCAGGGAACGTTTCAGCAACGGCTACAATCGGTGCTGCCTCTACAACCACCGTCTCGGTAGTTTGAGAACAGTTTGTACTGTTTAGGTTTTCACAGATCGTGTAAGTAACTGTGTAGCTTCCTGTGGCTGTGTTGGCTGCAACCGTAATTAAACCAGTCGCTGGGTCTAAACTTAACGGTGCGTCTGCACTGTCAACCGTGATGGTTACATCGGCTGCATCAACGGAATTGCCGTTTAAGGTGTCCGAGGCAAGCACCGTTGTAGTGGTTCCACCGTTAGTACCATTGACCGCAGGATACGTTTCAGGGTTCGCAACAATATTCGCTGCGGTTACCGTCACCGTTTCTGTAGTCGTCGCGCAGTTTGTTGGATTAAGGTTTTCACAAATCGTGTACGTGACTGTATAAGTCCCTTCCGCTGTGTTCGGTGCAACCGTAATTAAACCGGTCGTTGAATCAAGCGTTAACTCAGGGTCTGACGTACCGACGGTAAGTGTAATATCCGCTGGTGTTACTGAATTTCCATTTAAGGTATCCGAGGTAAGCACACTGCTTGTGGTTCCACCATCAACACTGTTGATTGCAGCATACGTCTCTGCTTTCGCTACAATCGGTGCTGCCTCTACAACCACCGTCTCAGTGGTTTGAGAACAGTTTGTATTGTTTAAGTTTTCACAGATCGTGTAGGTAACCGTGTAGGTTCCTGCTACTGTGTTGGGTGCGACCGTAATTAAACCGGTAGTCGGATCCAAACTCAAAGGTGTATCACTCGCATCAACCGTGATGGTTACATCGGCTGCATTAACAGGATTGCCATTTAAGGTATCGGAGGCTAAAACAGTCGTTGTTACGCCACCTGCCAAACCATTAACTGCAGGGAACGTTTCAGCAACGGCTACAATTGGTGCCGCCTCAACAACCACCGTCTCGGTGGTTTGAGAACAGTTTGTAGTGTTTAAGTTTTCACAAATCGTATAGGTTGTTGTATAGCTTCCTGCCGCTGTGTTGGCTGCGACCGTAATTAAACCGGTCGCTGGATCCAAACTTAAAGGTGCATCTGCACTGTCAACCGTGATGGTTACATCGGCTGCATTAACAGGATTGCCGTTTAAGGTATCGGAGGCTAAAACAGTCGTTGTTACGCCACCTGCCAAACCATTAACTGCAGGGAACGTTTCAGCAACGGCTACAATCGGTGCTGCCTCAGCAACCACCGTTTCTGTAGTTTGAGAACAGTTTGTGGTGTTTAGGTTTTCACAGATCGTGTAGGTAACTGTGTAGGTTCCTGCCGCTGTGTTGGCAGCAACCGTAATTAAACCCGTTGCTGGATCCAAACTTAAAGGTGCATCTGCACTATCAACCGTGATCGTTACATCGGCTGCATTAACGGGATTGCCGTTTAAGGTATCCGAGGCAAGCACCGTTGTAGTGGTTCCACCGCTAATCCCATTGACCGCAGGATACGTTTCAGGGTTCGCAACAATATTCGCTGCGGTTACCGTCACCGTTTCTGTGATGGTTGCACAGTTGGTGGGATTAAGGTTTTCACAAATCGTGTACGTAACCGAGTAAGTCCCTGCCGCTGTGTTCGGTGCAACTGTAATTAAACCGGTTGTTGGATCAAGCGTTAACTCAGGGTCTGACGTACCGACGGTAAGTGTAATATCCGCTGGTGTTACTGGATTTCCATTTAAGGTATCCGAAGTCAGTACGCTGCTTGTGGTTCCGCCATCAACACTGTTGATTGCAGGATACATTTCTGCTGTCGCTACAATCGGTGCCGCCTCAACAACCACCGTTTCAGTAGTTTGAGAACAGTTTGTACTGTTTAGGTTTTCACAGATCGTGTAGGTTGCTGTGTAGCTTCCTGCCGCTGTGTTGGCAACAACCGTAATTAAACCGGTTGCTGGGTCTAAACTTAACGGTGCGTCTGCACTATCAACCGTGATGGTTATATCGGCTGCATTAACTGCATTGCCGTTTAAGGTATCAGATGCTAAAACAGTTGTTGTTACGCCACCTGTAATCCCATTGACCGCAGGATACGTTTCAGGGTTCGCAACAATATTCGCTGCGGTTACCGTCACCGTTTCTGTGATGGTTGCACAGTTGGTGGGATTAAGGTTTTCACAAATCGTGTACGTGACCGAGTAAGTGCCTTCCGCTGTGTTCGGTGCAACCGTAATTAAACCGGTCGTTGGATCAAGCGTTAACTCAGGGTCTGACGTACCGACGGTAAGTGTAATATCCGCTGGTGTTATCGGGTTTCCATTTAAGGTATCCGAGGTCAGTACACTGCTTGTGGTTCCGCCATCAACACTGTTGATTGCAGGATACATCTCTGCTGTCGCTACAATCGGTGCTGCCTCAACAACTACCGTCTCAGTAGTTTGAGAACAGTTTGTGGTGTTTAGGTTTTCACAGATCGTGTAGGTAACTGTGTAGCTTCCTGCTGCTGTGTTGGGTGCTACCGTGATTAAACCAGTCGCTGGGTCTAACGTTAAAGGTGCATCACTAGCATCAACCGTAATGGTTACATCGGCTGCATTAACAGGATTGCCGTTTAAGGTATCGGAGGCTAAAACAGTTGTTGTCACACCACCTGCCAAACCATTGACTGCAGGGAACGTTTCAGCAACGGCTACAATCGGTGCCGCCTCAACAACAACCATCTCAGTAGTTTGAGAACAGTTTGTACTGTTTAGGTTTTCACAGATCGTGTAGGTAACCGTGTAGGTTCCTGCGGCTGTGTTCGGCGCTACCGTGATTAAACCGGTCGCTGGATCCAAACTTAAAGGTGCATCTGCACTATCAACCGTGATCGTTACATCGGCTGCATTAACGGGATTGCCGTTTAAGGTATCCGAGGCAAGCACCGTTGTAGTGGTTCCACCGCTAATACCATTGACTGCAGGATACGTTTCAGGGTTCGCAACAATATTCGCTGCGGTTACCGTCACCGTTTCTGTAGTCGTCGCACAGTTTGTGGGATTAAGGTTTTCACAAATCGTGTACGTAACCGAGTAAGTCCCTGCCGCTGTGTTCGGCGCTACTGTGATTAAACCGGTCGTTGGGTCTAACGTTAAAGGTGCATCACTGGCATCAACCGTGATCGTTACATCGGCTGCATTAACGGCATTGCCGTTTAAGGTATCCGAGGCAAGCACCGTTGTAGTGGTTCCACCGCTAATACCATTGACCGCAGGATACGTTTCAGGGTTCGCAACAATATTCGCTGCGGTTACCGTCACCGTTTCTATGATGGTTGCACAGTTGGTGGGATTAAGGTTTTCACAAATCGTGTACGTAACCGAGTAAGTCCCTGCCGCTGTGTTCGGCGCTACTGTGATTAAACCGGTCGTTGGGTCTAACGTTAAAGGTGCATCACTGGCATCAACCGTGATCGTTACATCGGCTGCATTAACGGCATTGCCGTTTAAAGTATCGG